>JANXUN010000025.1 GCA_025356185.1 Gemmatimonadaceae bacterium | reverse complement strand
GCAACAGCTTTTAGGTCTTGAGTCGTGGGTTTGGGTTTTGGGTTGTCAACGATGCGGCGGCAAGGCCGGTTGATAACCCAAAACTCGAACCCAAAACCCAAAACCTAAATTTTTTAGTCGCCGTAAATCCGTTTTGCGGTTTCGCGCGTAGCCCCTGCGAACCTCAACCCGGAGATCCTCTCCTATGCAGTCCTACAAGTCGCTGTCTTCGCTCGCATTCGCCGCTGTTCTGTCCATCGCTTCGTTCGCAGCGCCCGCTGCCGCACAGATGACCACCGACGTCGGTGGCAGTGCGATGTATCCAGCGAAAGACATCGTTGACAATGCCGTCAACTCAAAAGATCACACCACGCTTGTCGCCGCCGTGAAGGCCGCGGGACTCGTGGAAACATTGAAGGGCAAAGGACCGTTCACGGTGTTTGCGCCAGTGAACAATGCATTCGCCGCGTTGCCCGCGGGCACCGTCGAAACGCTGCTCAAGCCCGAGAACAAGGGCAAGCTTACAAGCATCCTCACGTATCATGTCGTCGCTGGAAATCTTGATGCCGCCGCGCTCGAGAAGATGATCAAAGCGGGCAAGGGCAAAGCGACGCTCAAGACGGTCGCCGGTGGTGAGCTCACGATCAAGATGAACGGATCGCGCAACATTGTCGTGATTGATGCGACTGGCAAAACGGCGAACATCAGCACGTACGATGTGAAGCAGTCAAACGGCGTGATTCATGTGGTGGATCGGGTGTTGCTGCCAGGCATGTAAACTGCAACTGCTAAGTTCTGGGTTTTGGGTTTGAGTTTTGGGTTGTCAACGATGCGGGAGTCTGCACTGTTGAGAACCGTGAACTCAAACCCACAACCCACGACTTAGCAGTTACTCGTAACTGGTAACCCGCAGTTACAACGCCTTCTTCACCGCCGCTTCCACGTTCTGCGCACCACCGACGCCGGTATAGACGACTTTCCCCGTCTTATCCAACACAACGACATAACTCGTCGCTGGCGCATCGTACGCGCCGCTCACGATCCCCTTGCGATCGTACAGCATCTCGCCGGGCAGCGCATTGATCTTCTGCCACTGTTTCACGCGATCCAATGATTGATTGATTGACACCGCAACCGTGATGAACTTGATCTGCGCCGAATACTTTTTCATCGCTGCGCGCATCGACGGCTCCATCTGCTTGCAGTTGCCGCACCACGTCGCCCAGAACTCGAGCACCACGGGACCCTTGCCGAGATACGTCGACAGATCCACCGGCGCACCGGCGAGAGTTTCGAGCGGCCCGCCCGGTCCCTTCTCACCAATCGCGATGCCGGAGTCCTGCGCGAATAACGTCGACGCCGAAAACGCCGTCGCGACGAGGGCAAAACGAATCGATCTAAACATGAGCATTACAGCGATTGGTTGTTATGAGTGATGGACTCTCAGTGTCGAGCGTCTCCCTTCTCCCGTCTCCTGCAGTTCGTCTCCCTTCTCCGGTCTCCCTTCTCCCGTCTTCCTAGAAGTACACCTGTCCCATCTTGACGAGATAATACTCGGCCATGCCGAGCATGATGAATGCGAATCCTTTTTTCACGTACACCATCCACATGCCCGCGCGCGGCAGTCGCGAGAGTGTACCGGCACTCATACCCACGACGACCAACAACGTGCACATACCCAGCGAGAACGTGAACAAGTAGGCGAAGCCAAGCGCCGCGCTGCCTGTGGTCGATACCCAAGTGAGTACAGCGGCCATCACCGGCGCGCTGCATGGCGCGGCGACGAGCCCCGATGCGGCGCCCATGACGAACGCGCCGGCGACACGTCCACCGGTCCCCGCGTTCGCGGCGCGTTGCAAAATTGCCGCGGGCACCCGTACTGGTAGCACGTCCAGCATAGATAGCGCGGCGAGCAGTAAAAGGTTCGCCATTGTGAAGTACGCCCACGGATTCGCGCTGACCGTGCCGAACATCGTGCCCGTGAGTCCGGCCAATAGCCCGAGTCCGGCGTAGACGGTCGCCAGTCCCATGACGTAGGTGAGCGACAGGCCAAGCGGACGCCATCGCGAGGCGACGGCCGTGCCAGCTTGTTCAGCCGCCGATTGTCCGCCAACGATCGCGGCGGTAATCGGAATCATTGGATACACACACGGCGTGAGCGACGTCAGCACACCTGCGCCAAAGAGCAGCGGCAAAGCGGCGAGCGGATTTCCTGAAAGCTGCGCGGCGACATCTTGCATAGGGCGGGAAAGATACCCGCCGGTACCCAGCGAGCGAAGCGAGCGCCTTCAGTCTCCCGTCTAATGTCTCTCGTCTCCAGTCTCCCGCAGTTCGTCTCCCTTCTCCGTTCTCCCTTCTCCCGTCTACCGCAGATACTCGGCGAGCCTCACGCCGAGTCTCGTCCGTTGTTCTGCGGTCAAATGCCGCGCGCCTCTCACCAGCCCAATACACGCATCCGTGCCGCAGCCACAGTCAAACGGCTCGGCCATGTCGTATTCGGTCGTGTTGTAGTCAAACGTGACCGCGTCGCCGGGCTGCATGTCGCGAATCGCGATGACCTCGCGATTTTGGATCATCGTGGTGGGATCACACGAGTGATTCATAAATCGCCATCCATAGCGCGCGACGATTTCGGCTTCGGTGGCATCGGGCGCAGGTGCCAAGTGCGATGTGTGCGTCAGCTGCACCGAGAAGCGTGTGGGCGTCGTCGTCTCGACGCCGTTGAGTTTAAAGAGATGCGTTCCCTTGGCGATGGTCGTCGCGGCGACGAGGTGACTCTCGTCGTCGGTTACAGAGACGGCGACGAGGAGACAGTCACATGGGAGGAGCGTCGCGCGGTCAGTTACGGTCTCATTCATGGAGTCAGTAGACGGGAACGTGGTCATCGCGTTAAGCCGAATGGTGACAAGAAATGATGGTGATTTCCGCTTTGGTCGAGAGCCGGGCTATTTTCACCACTCTCGCTCCAGTGCACGGTTCACCGACGAATAAGGTTTACGCAGATATGGCGCCGCAGTTCATATATGTCATGAAGGGATTGCGCAAGGTTGTTCCTGTCTCGCGCATCATCCTCGACGATATCTGGTTATCGTTTTACCCCGGCGCCAAGATCGGCGTGCTTGGCGCGAACGGCGCTGGTAAGTCGTCATTGCTGCGCATCATGGCCGGCGTCGACCAAGATTTTCAAGGTGAGGCATGGGCCGCGCAGGGCACCAAGATTGGCTATCTGCCACAAGAGCCGCAGTTGGACCCGACGCTTGATGTGCGTGGCAACGTCGAGCTCGCGGTCAAAATGCAGCGCGACCTGCTGAATGAGTTCAACGACATCTCGATGAAGTTTGCTGAACCGATGAGCGACGCGGCCATGGAAAAGTTGCTCGATCGGCAGTCTCGGGTGCAGGAGCGCATCGATACGCTCGACTTGTGGAACCTGGATAACACGATCGAGATCGCGATGGACGCGCTGCGATTGCCGCCGGGAGATGCCGACGTGAGTACACTGTCGGGCGGTGAACGTCGACGTGTGGCGCTGTGTCGCGTATTGCTGGAACAGCCGGACATGCTGTTGCTGGACGAACCCACCAACCACTTGGACGCCGAAAGCGTGGCGTGGTTGGAGCGTTTCCTGGCCGACTTTCCAGGCACTGTGGTTGCGATCACCCACGATCGCTATTTCTTG
>JANXUN010000680.1 GCA_025356185.1 Gemmatimonadaceae bacterium | reverse complement strand
AGAAGGGACCAGCGTTCGTCGGATTACCAGTGAAGTGTTGGAGCGCCGCAGGCACTGCATCGATTTTGGCCGTGTTGTACAGCACGATCTCCGGCGCGAGCTCAGCCACGCGCTTTTGTGCCTCTTTCAGTAGCGCATTGCGATCGGACTCGCGCAGTGTGCGATCAGACTTGTTAAGCAACGCGGTGAGCGAGGAATCGACGAGATAGTTGATGTTGCGTCCTGCCGGCGGCGCGCGATCCGCTGCAAAGAACAGCGTGATCTCGGGATCAGCGCCCTGCTGCCACCAATGCAGCATGGCGTCAAAGCTTCCGGTAAACCACACGGAGCTAATCGTGGTGCCGTCAATAAGCTGCACTTTCATGTCAACGCCGACGGCGCGCAGCTGCTGTTGCAGCGTCTGCGCAACGCTCTCGCGAATGGCAAAGCCCGACTGCGTCACGAGCGTGAACGACAGGCGCACACCGTCTTGTGTTCTGATGCTATCGCTGCCGACCTTCCATCCCGCCTGATCGAGCAGTGCGCGCGCCGCTGTCGGATCGTAGTCGTACGTGCGAACCTGCGGCTCGTACGCGAGCGATAGCGGTTGAATTGGACCGTTGACGACCTGCACCAAACTGTCAAGCAGTGTGTGAACAATGAGCGATCGGTCGACGGCCATCGCTAGCGCTTGCCGCACGTGTACGTCACGAAACGGTGCGAAATGTTTTTGGTTGAGCGATACGTGTTCGTATCCGTTGCCGAGCACCTGATTGAGTCGCAACGTATTTACGGGCTTCAGTTCGCGTACCTTGTCCCACGGGACAAGCGCAACCATGTGCACCTCACCCGCCTTGAGCTGGTTAATACGCGTCGTGGTGTTGGTGAGAAACTTGAACAGAATGCGTTTGATGGCGGGCGAGCCATCGCCGCGCCAGTAGCTCGGCACACGTTCCAGCGCGATATACTCTCCCGTTTTCCACTCGGTCACTTTGTACGGACCGGTGCCAAGCGGCGCGCGGTTGTAGTCATTCGCAGTATTGAGGTCGCGACCCGCAAGGACGTGCTTGGGTAGCGTGCCTCGCACAAACTGCAAACGATATGGCGCGTACGCCTCGCGATAGTGTACGACGGCGGTGAGCGAGTCTGGCGTATCGACCGACGCAATGCGATCAAATCCATCAACACTCTCCGGCTTCCAGTCACCCTTGTTGATCGCGTCGACCGTGAACGCTACATCGGCTGACGTGTGCGTCACGCCATCGTGCCATTTGACACCGCTGCGCAGCTTCCACGTCACGTCCATCCCGCCGTCTGGGCGCAGCAGCACACCGCCATTTTCAACGGTCGGGATCTCGCTCGCTAACACTGGCACGATGTTCATGTGCTCGTCGTTCGTGACGAGCCCTTCGACAACACACGATTCAATGTCCTCGAGAATGTGCGTCGCGTAGCGGTTCATTGTGTCGGGCTCGCGATCGTAGCCGACGATGAGTAGCTCGTTGGACGCGCCGTTTGTCGCACCAACAATGTCGCCTTTAGTGCAGGCGATCAACATGCAGGCGATGGCTACGCAGACCGCGCGCGGAATCGTCATGAACTCGCCTCGGCCATCATTAGTTGTGCAATGAGCGGCACGGGAATGGCGCCGCGACTTAGCAGCGCGTCGTGAAAATCCGCGAGAGAAAAGTGCGTACCCAGGCGCTGCTGCATGGTTTGTCGCAGTTCCAGTATTCCGCGTGTGCCAAGCCAATACATGATCGCAGTCGCCGGAAACATGCTGTTCTTCGTCGCTTCAGCGGTCGCGACGGCATGCGACATGCCTACGCGCTCGGTGTAAAACGCGACGCACTCGTCGAATGTCCAGTCGCCGAGATGCATGCGGATGTCGACGATAGCGCGAGCGAGCAATCGCACGGCGGTGTGTTGCTCAGAGAGCGCTTCCAGCGGCGAAAGAAGTCCAAGTTCGCCGACCAGAGCGGTCGCATAGCACGCCCATCCTTCGGCCATACTTCCGCCGCAGAACATGCCGATGCCGCACTGGGATTGGCACACCGCGGCAGGCACGCCTGACAGCCGCGTCTCGGCTCTCGCGTCGCGCGAGGCTGTCGCAGACGACCCGGTCGTGCTCCCGGCAGCGGACGAGCCGGTGAGCTTCGA
>JANXUN010000599.1 GCA_025356185.1 Gemmatimonadaceae bacterium | reverse complement strand
TCAGAACCGCGGTTTGCCACTTATCGACCTTATCGGTGAAGGCAACGTCGGCTTGTTAACCGCCGCGCGAAAGTTCGATCCCGATCAGGGCGTCAAGTTCATTTCGTACGCCGTGTGGTGGATTCGTCAGGCGATTCTTTCGTCGCTCGCGCGTCAGGGACGTACAGTGCGCGTGCCACTCAATCGCACCGCCGATCTGTCGCGCATTATCAAAGCGTCAGAAATTCTGCGTCAAAAGTTGCGTCGCGAACCGTCGCCCGAAGAACTCGCGCAAGTCACCGGACTGTCGGTTGACGTCGTGCAATCGCTCGCGGCGCTCAACACCGGTGACGTGCGCTTGGACGCGCCGATGGATCCGGATGGTGATCGCTCGTTGATCGAACGCTTCGTCGCCGACGAAATGCCCGATACCGAGGAAGAAGCGATGAATCGCTTCCTCACCGATGAAATCGAGCAGGCGCTTTCGACGTTGCCACCACGCGATGCCAAAGTGTTGCGCCTGTACTTCGGTCTCGAGGGCGGACGCGAGCACACGCTCGAAGAAATCGGCTCCATGCTTGGCGTCACCCGCGAACGCGTGCGTCAGTTGCGTGATCGCGCGCTCAAACGACTGCGCGAAGGCGATGTCGGTCGCGCGCTCTCAAGTTTCGCGGCCTAGTAGCAGGCACGACGTTAGACGCGCGGGGGCACCGAAAGGTGTCCCCGTTTTGTTTCGCGGGCTGTACCAGCTATTTGCCTTTCGCCCCCACCCACCGCGCAGCATATTCGTGATGTCATGATTGAACTCAAAGACGTCTACAAAGCCTTCGGCCCCAAGAAAGTCCTGCAAGGATTTTCGTTAACGGTACCCGATGGCGAGACGATGGTGATCATCGGATTCTCGGGCACCGGTAAGTCTGTCGCGATCAAACACATTGTCGGACTCCTGCAGCCGGATTCGGGCGAAGTCTGGGTTGACGGACAACGCGTCGACACGCTGCCGCGCGAGGAGCTGTTCGTGCTTCGGCGTAGCATCGGCTACGTGTTCCAGTTTGCCGCGCTGTTCGATTCGATGACCATCGGCGAGAACGTCGCCATGGGGCTGCGCAAGCAAGGCGAATTGAATGAGTCCGAGATTGTTGAACGCGTAAATGAAGCGCTCAACTTGGTGGACTTGCCAAACGAGCAAAATCGGATGCCCGCCGAACTGTCGGGCGGCATGCGGAAGCGCGTAGGTATTGCGCGCGCGATTGCGCTCCGTCCAAAGTACATCTTGTACGACGAGCCCACGACAGGACTCGATCCCGTCACTTCGGCGACAATCGATGCATTGATGGTCCGTATGCGCGAGCAACTGGGCGTGACCGGCATCGTCATCACGCATGACCTGCGAAGCGCGTACACCGTTGGAACGCGGATTGCCATGTTGTACGAAGGCACGATTCGAGCCGTCGGCACGATTGAAGAGATTCAAAACAGTACGGATCCAATCGTGCGTCAGTTCATCGAAGGGCGCGCGACGTTGGAAGGACACGCACGCTTGGTCGGAACGTGATGCATGTGCGACACGCGTTCGGCAATGACTGAATGACCGAGCCGGGCAAGCGCAGCGGACGCGCGCGACTGGAAACGTCGGCGGGTGGCGTCGTCTATCGCGTGCACGACGGCGAACCGTTGTTTTTGCTCATTCGCGACAGCTATCGCAACTGGGGTTTTCCCAAGGGGCATTTGGAACCTGACGAGCAACCCGATGCGGCCGCGCTTCGCGAAGTGCGTGAAGAAACAGGTCTCGAGGTGCTCGCGATGGATGGCGTCATCGAAACAATCGACTGGTTTTTTCGCTTCCGCGGCCGTCTCGTGCACAAAGTGTGTCACTTCTATCTCATGCACACAGACTCGTCACGCACGAAACCGCAGCGCGCGGAAGGGATCACCGCGTGCCGCTGGGCCTCGTTCGAAGATGCGTCAAAACTCGTGTCGTACGCGAACGCACGCGATGTGCTGACGCGCGCACACGCGATGGTGCGCGGCAACGGTGCCGATCACGAGCCTGCAGTGGCGGCGCTTCCACAATGAGTGCGAGCTCCCGCAGCGGCAACGACAACGGCAGCACGGTGCTGTGCATTGTCGCATTGCTCAAACGTGAGCGTGCGCGTGCACTGGTGCGCAACGCGTTCCCGCGCCGACGCGCACATGTGGTGACGCTCAAGTCGCTCGGTGAGCTGGATGAACAGCTCACCAAACAATTGGTCGACGCGGTAATTGTTGACGCTGGCGCAGGGGAAGACGCCGCGCGCATGGTCGCACGCGCTGACGACTATCAAAGTGTGCCGTTCATTTTGTTAAGTACGCTATTGCCGGCCGATGCACCGTTGCTTGCACGGGCGGCTGATCACGGATTGGCGGATGTACTCATCGATGGCGTCGATGACTCGGTCGCGCGCGAGATCGTGACGCGTCGTGCCTTTTCCACCCGCTTTGAACGCGCGCTGCACCATGCTCCTGCAATGTTGCATCTGGAAACGCCACTGCAGATCGCGGTGTGGAATAGCGTCGTACGTCGT
>JANXUN010000587.1 GCA_025356185.1 Gemmatimonadaceae bacterium | reverse complement strand
GAAGAACACGTGGTTGGGCACTCCGATCAAAACGTGTTCTTCTCGTGCAGCCGATCCATACAGCACGATGCCAACGAGCGACGTGCCGTGCGCGTGTTGAAGCTGCGACACGAGGTCGTCGAGATGCATCGTGGTACTTGGTTTACCAGTCGGAGCCACCGCCACCTCCGCTAAAGCCGCCGCCACCACCGAATCCTCCAAACCCACCACCGCCTCCTCCTCCACCGAACCCGCCCCCGCCACTAAAGCCGCCCCCGCGAAAGCCACCACCACGACTGTTGAGCAGTCCAGAAATCAGAATCGGCAAGCAACCGCCGCGGCCACCGCCGCGCGAACTGATCACGATCAAGACGACAACGATGATGAGTATGATGATCGCAGGCGATGAATTCGCGCGACGTCCGGTCACCCATTGATCAACACCCGTCCGTTCGGTGCGCGGTTTTCCGTCAACCGTCACACCGAGTTCAGCAGCATATCGCTCTGCGACGGCCGCGGCGATCTGCTCAATGCCGCCCGCGTAGTCGCGTTCCTTGAACTGTGGCGTCGCGTCGCGACACAGCGTGCCCGCCGTCGCGTCGGTGATGAACCCTTCGGCGCCCTGACCCGTCTCAATGCGACAATGACCGCCGTCTGACGACGTCTCTTTGGGCACTACAAGAATGATGATGCCGGTGTTGCGCGCCTTGTCGCCAACGGCGGTGTTCGCGCCCACCTTCCACGACCGACCTAACTCAAGCGCGACATCTTCCTTGGCTCGACCACCAAGGTCTCGCATCGTGACGATGACCATGTCGCCACGCGTTGTCGCGTTGAGCTGCGTGGCCAACGCTTCGAGTCGTGCTTTTGCGTCGGCCGGAATCACGTTCGCGAAGTCGTTGACGTAGCCAACGAATTCCGGAAGCTGCAGCGGCTTTGCCGCCGCGCTTTGACCCATCGCGACCGAGGCCGACGACACAAGCAACAGCGCCGCGAGCATAACGCGACGTGCCCCGACAAGTCGGGAGATGGCTAAGGCCACAAGCTGCTGAGGACGCGTACGCACGGTAGTCACAGTATAGCAAACCGTACGAAGCGTCGCACAATTCGTGTCAATTCGGAGCGTGACCGCGTCCGACTGTTTCGCTAACGCGATGTGGGCGCTAGCGTTGTGGGATGACTTCGTCTTGGATTTTTGGAGGACTTCGTCTGCGCCGACTGGTTCGCCTCCTTGTGATGGGCGGATCGGCACTTGGGTTGCTCGCTGCATGCGAACACGCGGACGCAGCAGCGAAGGCGTCTACTACGGCGACTGCGGCGTCCGCGCCTGTATCAAGCCCTGCTACGGCGCAGACGGCGAGCCTCGGCGTACAGCCGGCCGTCGCGGATTCCATGAGCGACTCGTTGATCATCGCGCGCGCCGACCACGGGCGCCTCATGGGACGCGATACGGGCGTTGTGTGGGTCGTGATGATCAGCGATTTCCAGTGTCCGTACTGCAAACAATGGCATGACGCTGTGCTCGAAAGCGTGAAGCGCGACTACGTGAAGTCCGGACGAGTAAGACTGGCGTATCTCCATTTGCCATTGGCGCAGCACAAGTTCTCACGCGCCGAAGCCGAAGCGTCGATGTGCGCATCGGTGCAAAACAAGTTTTGGCCGTTCGCGGCGGGACTTTTTCAGCGCCAAGGTGACCTCGAAAAAGTTTCTACCGTGCAACCGCTGTTGGACAGTCTCGCACGATCGCTCTCGCTCGACATGGACCAGTTCGCGCGTTGTCAAAAGCGGCAGGCGATTCGCGCGCTCGTCGAATCCGATGCACAGCAAGCCGGTCGCGCCGGCGTGCGTTCGACGCCGTCGTTTTTGATCGGAGATTTTCTTGTCCAAGGCGCAGTGCCGTATCCCGACTTTCGGAAAGCGATTGACACGGCGCTCGTGCTCGCGAAGAAGGCAAAGAAGGGAGCGGTGCGCTGAACGAAGTCGTGCGTGCGACGTACTATGCGGTGATTGCTGCCGCGCGACTTGCTGCGCGGTTCGCTCCACCGGGTGACGGCAAAGTTGTTCGCTCGCTGCGTGCACGACGCAACGTGATCTCGCGCGTTCGCGAGCAAGCGAAAACCGTTCGAGATCTGCGTCGCCCGCTCCTATGGCTCCACGCGCCGTCCGTCGGCGAAGGCCTGCAAGCGCAACCTGTGTTGCAGGCGTGGCGCGTGGCCCATCCTGACTGGCAAATCGCCTACACTTTTTTCTCACCAAGCGCCGAACGTTTTGCCCAAACGGTTGGCGCCGACATCGTGTCGTATCTGCCGTTTGACTCGGCGAGCGACGCCGACGCGATGCTCACCGCGCTCGCACCAACCGCGTTGTGCTTCGTCAAGCTCGACGTCTGGCCCGTGCTCGTTGAACGCGCTAAACGTCGCGCCGTCGCGTTGGGGATGATCAGCGCCACGCTTGCGGAGTCTTCGGGGCGACTGGGCTGGTGGTCGCGACAACTGCTGCACGATGCGTACGCGCGGCTTGACGCGGTAGGCGCGATCGACGATGTCCATTGTGCTCGCCTCGTCACCATGGGCGTGGTGCCAACAGCGGCGCATGTTACTGGCGACACGCGCTTTGATCAAGTCGATGCGCGCGCCGCCAATGTCGATCGCGCATCGCCACTTCTGCGCGCGCTCGCCTCGTCGCGTGTGACAGTCGTCGCCGGCAGTACGTGGCCCGCCGACGAAGCCGCACTCTTTCCGGCATGGGAGCAGCTGTGTGCGTCCAGTTCGAACGACGAACGTCCGCGTCTCATTGTCGCGCCACATGAACCCACCGCGTCGCATCTAGCGGCCATCGAGTTGTGGGCGCAACGCGCGGGACTCAGTCTTCGCCCACTCACTGCGATCGACGCTGAACTCACGACGCGGAGTACGAAAGACGCTGACGTGATACTGGTGGATCGTGTCGGCGTGCTCGGTGATCTGTATGCGCTTGCAAATGTCGCGTTCGTCGGCGGCGGATTTCATCGCGCCGGGTTGCACTCGATGATTGAGCCTGCTGCGTTCGGCGTGCCGATCGTGTGCGGCCCGTCGCATCATATGAGCCGAGAAGCGGGATTGCTGATCGAGGCCGGCGGGGCACACTCGGTAGTCGATACCGATGCACTGAGTGCGCAGCTGTCACGACTCGCGCACGATGCGACCGCGCGTGCACGCGAAGGTGCGCTTGTACGACGAGTGGTCGACAACGAACTGGGCGCGACCGCGCGATCAGTCGGGCTGCTCGAGCGACTTGCTGGAATGGTCTGAATAAATCTCGACGCGGCGACGTCGCTACTTCACGTGGCCAATAAGTGGTATGACCGTCGTGAGGAGTCCGATGCCCAACAGCACGAATGCCGACACCAACGCCCACTTCAGCGTGAAGCGTTGATGATCGTCGAAATCGACGCCGACGAGTCCGACAAGCAAAAATGTGGAGGGGACGAGCGGACTGAGTAGATGCACCGGCTGTCCGATGAGTGACGCGCGCGCCATCTCCGCGGCCGTGATGCCGTACGCCTCGCCCGCTTTGGCGAGAATCGGCAACACGCCAAAGTAAAACGCGTCGTTGGAAATCAAGAACGTGAACGGAATGCTCAAAATCCCTGTCACAACGGCGAGATACGGGCCCAACGCGGTGGGCACTAAATGCACGACGCTGTCTGCCATCGCATCAACCATTTTCGTTCCAGACAGAATTCCCGTGAACACCCCCGCGGCAAAAATCAGTCCAACGACGGCGAGCACGTTGCCCGCGTGACGCGAGATCAACGCCTTTTGTGCATCGATCGACGGGTAGTTAAGCAGTACCGCAATGCTAAAGCCCAACATGAAGAGCACAGGCAACGGCAACACCGCTTTGATCAACGCAATTAACAGCACAACGGTGAGCAGTGCGTTGATGATCAGTCGGTCGGGTCGACGGTGCTGCGTGTCTTCGTGAAAGTCGGGGTTGGCGAGTTCTTCTTCCAATACGTGCGCCGTAGCCGACGAATGCGCACCTGCCGCGGCCAACCGCGTGCGCTCGCTCACGCCCAATCGATACGCGACGTACAACACCCACATGCCGCCAACCACCATTGAGGGAATCAACGGGACGAACACAGTGCTCACGTCAATCGTAAGCGCACTCGCTGCGCGCGCTGTCGGACCGCCCCATGGCAAAATGTTCATGATGCCAGAACTCAGCATCGTCACGCACGCGAGCACCAGCGGACGCATGCCGAGCGCGCGATACAGCGGCAGCATCGCCGCTGTGGTGATCATGTACGTTGTTGAACCATCGCCATCGAGTGAAACGATCAGAGCGAGTACTGCGGTACCGACAACCACTTTCATTGGATCGCCGTGCACCAACGCGACCAGTCGCGTCACAATTGGCGCGAACAGTCCAGCGTCGATCATTACGGCGAAATACAAAATTGCGAACATCAACATCACGCCAGTGGGAGCCAACTTGGTGATGCCAGCAACCATCATTTCACCGAGCTTCGGCGCAAACCCACCCAGCAACCCAAACATCACCGGAATAAGAATGAGCGCCGTGAGCGGCGACAATCGTTTCGTCATGATGAGTGCCATGAAGACGATCACCATGCCGTACGCCAAGAGGGTGATCACGAAACACGCTCCGTCGTCTGCGCCACGTTGTTATCGCGCACGTTACCGACGCGCCGCGGCAAGCGGCAGCACAATGTGCGACGGGTACGTCGCGCTATGCTGAATAGAGATGTCGGTGGTAATCATGCGACGATTCTTTCCCAACGGTTCGCCGGTGTTGGGATTGACGTCAAATCGCGGAAAGTTGCTGCTGGAAATATCCACGCGAATGCGATGACCCTTTTTAAACACATTGGCGGTGGGAAAGGGTGCAATCGTGAAGTTGTATACTTGACCCGGCTTGAGCATGACCGCGTGATCGCGGGTCGCGCGATAGCGGCCGCGCACAATCGCGTCGGTCAAATTCATATCAAAGCCACCGGGCCAATCCACGCTCGACGGGTACACGTCGAGCAACTTCGCGGTGAAGTCCGCATCGGTTGTCGTCGCAGATGCAAACAACGATACGGTGATAGGGCCGATCACGGTGACGTCTTCTGCGAGCGGTTCCGTCTGAAACACCACGACGTCGGCGCGCGAACGGAGTGGTAAATACGGTGCGTGTGAAGGCGGGAAGCGTGGGTCTTCACGTTGATCAAAGGCACCGTCTTTGAGACGCGCCGACGAGCCACCGCCGATGGTCGGGACCGGATGCAGCGGATCAAACGTGTACGTCGTCTTCGAAACCGCCGCCGTGGGCTTTGCCGTCGTCAGCGACCCATCGCCGTGAAAGTAGTACGGCACCATGCGCGTGCCAGTCAGCGGCCATGCATCAGCGTTACGCCAATATCCGCCATGGTACAAGCGACCGTTTTTGTCTTTGTGACCATCACCCGTGCCCATCACAAATAGCCGAACAGGTGACATTGCCGATGCGCTATTCGACGCGCCCTTCAACTGTCGATCAAACCAGTTGACGTGAAAGTCGGTGAGAAAATCCTGAATTGCCGCGCTATCGCCAAAGGCGACATCGCCGGCATACGGCAAGTTGTTGCCGCCGTGCTTCCATGGACCCACCATCACATACTGCGGCGACTTTTTCAGTCGGCGTAGTTCGCTGAAGTTCTTAAACGTTCCAGCTAAAAAAATGTCGAACCATCCGCCCACCTGCAGCATCGGAATGTCGGCGGTCTCTGCGTAGTGCTCGTCCCACGCGAGCATCGGATCTTTCCAGTACGCGTCATAGTCCGCATGCTCGAAGAAGTCGAAGTACCAACCTTCATACTGTGGATCGACCGAGAGCGGATTGAGACCGCGTCGCATGGGCTGCACCGCGTACCAGTCTTCAACTTTTTCTTTGGTGAGCAGCGCCTTCACGTCGGCTGATCGTGCGTCGGCAAGCAGCTGACTCCACGCCCACGTGAGTTGTCGGCCCATCTCGTACGTGCCGCGAAAGCGCACGCCGTGATCCCACCCATTCGACATGCCGCCCATGTTCAGCACCAACGTGCCGAGTGCGGGCGGATGATACTGTACCGCGCCAGCCTCCATGTGTGCACCGAACGACGTGCCCCACATGCCGACCTTGCCGTTGCTGTACGGCTGCTTCGCTAACCATTCAATAACGTCGTACCCGTCGGTGGCGTCGATCGGCTGTACTTTCGAAAAGACGCCTTCGGACTTGTAGCGTCCACGCGTGTCCTGCAACGCCACGACGTATCCGCGCTCGGCAAAAAACACGGCCTGTTCGTCAAGCGTTGTCTTATTGTACGGGGTGCGATTGAGCAGCACCGGAAGGCGATCGGTGATCGGCACCCCGTTTCGCGCAGGACGGTAAATGTCGGTCGCCATCCGCTTCCCATCGCGCGTCGGAATCATGAAATCAGTCGCGACCTTGAGCGCATCAAACTGCTTCGGGGACGATTTCCACCCCGCGGGCGGCATCCGAGATGGGTCGGCGACCGTCGCAACTTGACCGTGCGCGGACTCGAGGGCTTGGAGGCTGAATGCGAGGAGGGCGCTGGCAGCGGCAAGTCGACGAACGCCGCGGACGGAGTGTGAAATCATTCCCTAAATTGTGTCATCATCCCCGAGTTGGCCATTGAGCAAACCCGATCGGCCCTGCGCCTTCACTGGACGCGTGCCCCGCTTCATCACACATTTCAGGGTGATTCCCTTCCGCGATCCGCGGTCATGGAAATCGGCCTTTCTCGTCGCGGTCCCTCCTTTGCAGTGCCTTGGGCGCATGATCCGACACATGTCTCGGTCGATTGCCGCGTTGATTATCGCGTCCGCTATCCATGCCAGTGCGGGGGCGGCGCGTCTGCACGCGCAGGCGGCCACGTCCTTGAGTACGACTCGCGTGCCCGCCGGAAAGCGTCAACTCGTCGGTGTCGTACGCAACGCAAACGGCGCGGCGATGGAAGGCGTCGCCGTCTCGATTCCTGGGCTGCAGACTCGAACCGATTCGCGCGGCAACTTTGAGCTGCTCACGAGCGAGGTCGATACCGTGACAATTTCGCTGCGCTACGTGGGATTCGAGCCCATTGAAGCGCTGCTCGCTGCGCGCAATCGCGTGTGGGACACCGTGCTCGTGCAGCTCGAGCCGTCGGTGACGCGACTTGAGAAAGTCAACGTCGAGGAGTCACGCACACGGGCCGCTATGGGACTGCGCACGTTCGAAGAGCGTCGCGCGCGAGGCATTGGGCAATTCATCACGCGCGCGGACATCGTCGAACGCGGCTCGTCCAAGTTGAGCGATCTGATGCGAACGAAACGTGGGGTGAACGTGATTCGTGGAAAGGTGCGATTTGTGGCGTACGCAGGTACAAAGAGTACCATGTGCCAACCCGATATCTGGCTGGACGGTATGCGCTCGCAGGGCATGGAGCTCGACGAGCTGTTGCCGAGTACGATCGAAGCAATCGAGTTGTACGCAAATTTCTCGACGATTCCGATTGAGTTTCAGCCGTTTGGCGCAAACACCACGCCATGCGGAACAATCGTTGTGTGGTCGCGTATCCCCAACGGAAAGGCGAAATGATGACGCGCTCGCTCGCGTGCGCACTCGTCTTCGGGCTCGCTGGTTGCCATTCGGCGGCGACGTCCAAGCCGATCGTGCTCACCAACGGCGTCGAAGTGCGCGGTAAGGGATTTGGCGATACGCTGGCATTTAGACCGCGTATCATCGCGATCGACCGCGTCGACGAACGCGCGGCGGTGACACTCGCGACGCCGGCGCACATCGTGCTGCTAGGCATCATCCCGGGGCGAGAGATTGAACTCATCGATCCGGCCGACCCGATGACGTCCAGTAAAAAACTCGGCGGTACGTTCGCGATTTCGATGCAGCGCTTCGAAGTCGATGCGGCCGCAGCGGCCGCGAGTGAAAAACGCCGTAGCGACGACGCGCGTCGCTGTGAAGCCGAGTCGCGCGCGCGTCAGCAGCAGGCCGAACGCAACGCGAAGAATTCGCAAAAACGGGATAGCTCGGGGCGCATCATCAGCGGGCCGTCCATGGCGGAGGCCGCGATTGCCGGGTCGACCGATACGCGCGGATGCTCGGTGCAGCGCTCGTCTTCGTACAGCGAGAAAACCCCTCGTAAACGTATCGCGCCCCGCACCGCAGCCGATCGCTACCTCGTAATGCTCGTCTCGTCCTCGCCAGTCTCGTGGGAGTTCCTAAACGAGCGTCTCGCGACGCTGACGGCCGTTGGCGCCGACGCCGCGACCACGATTGAAGCGATCGCCGCTGGGTTATACGTTGGCACCGAAGGCAAGTGGGCCGGCTACTTCGTGGCGTGGTAGCCATCGGCGCCTAGCGCGAGGATAACGGACCACTCGCGCGCTGCGACACTCCGGCTAGCGCGACACCACCACGTTTCGCGCTCCGGCTGCAATCGGCACCGTCGACGTGGCACCGCCCGGCCACCGCACCCACACCGCCGTCGGCACGCCGGACTCCCCGAACACTTGCACCGCACCGTTTTGCGACCAATAACCCGCACTGGTCTGCACTTCGCGCACCGGTCCCATGCGCGTGCCGTACACAAGTCGCAGTTGCGTTCCCACACCGTCGGGGTTGCTGGGCGGACCTTTTACGCGTACACGCACGCCAACTTTTGCGCGTGCATTCACAAACAGGCGTGTCGAGTCGCCATTCTGTGAAATCGCGACATCAAGTCGACCATCGCCGTTGAAGTCCGCGTACGCCGCCCCACGTTGGTCGCCGAACACCAAAAGTCCACTCTGCGCTGCCGACATCGGAGAGAGACCACCTTTCCCGTCGCCGCGCAGCAACAGACTCCGCCCCGCGTCGTAGCGCGGCATGCCGACCATGCTCGGGAAAAAATTTTGCCCGAGTAACACGTCTTCGTTGCCGTCTCCGTCAAAGTCGGCAATACCAACGGCAAACGCCGGCGCCCACTGTGCTTCGGCCGGAAGCGCGACCGCCTCAAAGTGATCGCCGCGATTGAGAAAGATCATGTGATCGAGCGTACGCGCTTCGACACGTCGTGCGCCATTCATCGCGGGCCCCAACAGGCTCTCGACTGACGCATCGGCAAACGCACCGAAGTTGTGCACGCGTGTCACCACGTCTTTCACGGACAGTCGAATGCGCGCGTAACTATTCAGCGGCGAGGTACCGTGTACGCGCACGTCAGGCGTGCCTAACAACATCTCGGTTTCACCGCCTGCGCCAAACGCACCGAACGTGAGCGACAAGGGATGCGTGCTATCCGCGTGCAGTCCGGTATTGCGCCCCCAATTGGTCGCCACCAAGTCCATACGACCGTCGCCGTCAAGATCGCCCGCGGCCACGCCGTTCCACTCGCCTGTCCATTGCTCAAGTCCCCACGACGCGGGCGCCGGTTGCAACCGTCCGTGTCCGTCGTTGAGCAGTACCACGATCGATCCCCAGTCCCGCGTCAACACGAGATCCGTGTGACCATCACCATTGATATCCACAAACATCGCTGACGTCACCATTCCGATGTCATGCAGCACGGCGAGATTCGCCGTGTCCAAAACAAACGTGCCGTTCACATTGCGAAACAATCCCGACGATACAGACAGTGGATATCGTAGCGGCATAGCGCGCGATCCGACGAACAAATCGAGCGCGCCATCGCCGTCGACGTCGCCCAGTGCGAGTGGACCTGTCGATGACTCATGCGAGCCCACGGCAGCGGTTGCGAGCGGCGCAAGGCGCCGGCCCGATGTCCCGAGCGACAGCACAGCAGGTTGCACACGCATCGCGGAATCGCTGCGCAATTCCCACGTCGCAACACCGGCAAGCAGTCGCGTCACACCGCGCTCGCTCATCCCTAACACCGCCGTGAGGTCGTTGTCCGCCAACGGTCCCGATGGCGATTGCAGCACGAGTTTTCCACCCACGTTTCGGAAAATCGCAATGCGTCCGCCCTTCCCCGTACCGACAATCAAATCTTCCGCGCCATCGCGGTCGATATCGTACCACGAGACGCTTGGCCCCGCCTGCGACAGTGCGTTGGGT
>JANXUN010000532.1 GCA_025356185.1 Gemmatimonadaceae bacterium | reverse complement strand
TCGAAGGATTGGTACTCGTGCAGTACGTCGTCGACACACTCGGCAACGTTGAGGCATCTACGATTAAAGTGCTCAAGAGCGACCACGAGCTCTTCACTGCCGCGACGCTCGACGCTCTTAAGGAAATGCACTTTGATCCCGCGCGCGTCGGCGGGAGAGCGGTGAAGCAGCTCGTCCAATCTCCCTTCGCGTTTAACGTGGACAAGTAATGCCAGTGCCGTAGGCGCGAGCGTGCTGTGAGCGATATCTTTCGGGATGACTCACATTGCGACTCGCGCCCTCGGTACGCAGGGCCTTCGTGTAGGCGCCGTCGGACTCGGCTGCATGGGAATGTCGGATTTTTACGGCGACGCTGCGCAGCGAAGTGAAGCGCAGGGCATTGCCGTCATTCACCGCGCGCTTGAAATCGGCGTCACGATGCTGGATACGTCGGACATGTATGGTCCGCACACGAATGAGCAGCTTGTTGGACGGGCAATTCGTGATCGCCGTGACAAGGCGGTGCTTGCAACCAAGTTTGGAATTCTGCGCGACCCTGCAAACCCCGCGCGTCGCGGCGCATGCGGCACTCCGGAATACGTACGCTCGTCGTGCGACGCGTCACTAAAGCGGCTCGGCACGGACCACATCGACCTGTACTATCAGCATCGCATCGATAAAAGTGTCCCAATCGAAGACACGATCGGCGCGATGTCGGAGCTGGTCACCGCCGGTAAGGTGCGCTATCTTGGCATGTCCGAAGCGGGCCCTGCAAATCTGCGCCGCGCGATGGTAGTACACCCAATCAGCGCGCTGCAATCGGAGTGGTCGCTGTGGACGCGTGACTGGGAGCGCGACGCGTTTCCGGTGTGCCGCGAGTTAGGCATTGGCATTGTGCCATACAGCCCGCTCGGTCGCGGATTTTTGACGGGAAACTTTACCGATGTCGCAGATTTTCCGGTGGGCGATTATCGACTCAGCTCGCCGCGCTTTCAGGCCGAGCACATCGCGGCAAATCGCCGGCTCGTGGATATCATCGTCGAATTGGCCGCTGAGAAATCGTGTACACCTGCGCAGCTCGCGTTGGCGTGGGTGATGTCGCGCGGCGAAGATGTCGTGCCGATTCCCGGAACTACCAAGATTGCGCGGCTTGAGGAGAATGCTGGTGCAGTTGACGTCAGCTTAAGCGCGAGCGACTTGGCGCGTATTTCTTCGCGAATTCCTGCCGACGCCGCGAGCGGTGATCGCTACCCGGGCGGCATGGCGGCGCTTGTCGACAAATGATGGTTGGTACCATGCTGAGTATTTGTAACTGACTCCACGGATAGAAACGGATTTGACGGATTGAACGGATTTTTTCCGTGCGTGCTTCACGTGTCAACTCGTCGTCGGCAACCTTATCGTTTTTTATTTCTAAATAGCGACACTTCAGCATCACTTTGAAATCCATCTATTGAACTGAACAATCCGCTCAATCCGTCAAATCCGTTCATATCCGTGGTAGTCAGTTTACCAACCATCAATGCTCGAAGCCCCTAAGGCGTCAGCAACACGTGCAGTGTCTTGGAGCCCTGCGCGCCGATAACAAGGCTCTGCTCAACGTCAGCCGTTTTTGACGGACCGCTTAAGAACCATCCGCACGCTGAGCCGCGCGGAATGAGCCGCACGGCTTCGTGCATGGTTTCGACAATCGACGAAGCGCTGACCACGATCACAAGCTGCTCGGCGCGCACAATGTCGGTGCGTGACCCAAGGTCGGAGGCATCGACGTACACAGCGCCGTTCTCGGCGACCGCGAATCGGCCGGACACGCGAACTACGGCGTCACGTGTTGGGCCGAATACGGCGTCGAGTGTCGCATCGATTGTTGCATCACCAACGAGCACCGGCGTGCCACCCACGTCGCGCAGTACGCGCTGAAACTGCGTCAACAGGTTTTCTTCAGAACTCACACGTTCCACCGCAGCGGCTGGCGAAGCCGTCGGTACGTTCGCCGATCGAATCGCGTATAGAATCGCCTCACGTGATTTCATTGCGATCGTCCCGTGCGCTTCGCCCACTCGCGAAATGATTCACGCGGAATCGGCGGTAGCGATCGTCCAGCGCGCGTCCACGGATTGAACCGCGCAAAAAGCCGAATGCGCAGCAGCGGCTGCACGGTGCGAGCGAGACGCCGCGACCACCTACCAACGCGGGCAAACGTTGCCGGGTTCGAAAGTACACGTCCCAGCCGGTGCATGATCGCACTATATCCGGAGGGGGCGAGCTCTGCATCGACAAGTCGCTCTCTCCACGCGAGCAGCTGCGCGGGTATATCAATGCGCACGGGACAGACATCCGCACACGAACCACACAATGTCGACGCGTACGGCAACGACTTATGCGCAGTGAGATCGACCGATGGCGCAAGAATTGCCCCAATCGGCCCCGGAATAACGTGACCATAGCTATAGCCGCCGCTACGGCGGTACACTGGGCAAGTGTTTAAGCATGCGGCGCATCGTATGCAGTGCAGGGCGCTGCGCATCGTGCTGTCTGCCAATCGCGGCGAACGTCCGTTGTCAACGAGTACGACGTGCATCGCTGCGCCGTCACGGGGCTTGGTGACATGCGTGGTATACGACGTGATCGGTTGCCCCGTCGCACTGCGTGCAAGCACGCGCAGCAGCACGCCCAAGTCATCAAGCGTCGCAACAATCTTTTCGATGCCCACGCACGCAATGTGTACTCGCGCGGAGTGCATGCCGAGGTCGGCGTTGCCTTCGTTGGTGCACACCAACACGCCGCCCGTTTCGGCAACCAGCG
>JANXUN010000527.1 GCA_025356185.1 Gemmatimonadaceae bacterium | reverse complement strand
ACAACGAAATGTTGTCAACGTGGGTGATCGGGGTGATCGGGGTGATCGGGGTGATCGGCATCATCAGGCGTGTCCGACGCGAGCTCTTTCTCGACCGACTCGGCGCCCGTCAACTCGCTTTCTGCATCAACGCGCGTTTGTTCGACAGTAATCTCAACGGCGATGGCCGCTGCCTCGTGCACGGAGAGTCCCTCAGTGCGAATCGAGTACTCTTTTGCAATCGCCTCGTCGCGTTCGCGCAACTCTTCTTGTGCGACGGTATTTGAGCTGCCCGGCAGCTCGACGCGCAGTTCGTCGATCAACATCACGGCGGCCGCTGCCACAGGCAGCGCCAGCAGTGCGCCGACAATACCCATCAATGTGCCGCCCGTGAGCAGCGCGAACATGATAATCGACGACGGCAGTCGCAGCGCGCGCCCGTATACCAGCGGCATCAGCAACCGACTTTCAATTTCTTCATAGACAAAAATCGCAAAGGCGACGCTGCCCGCGACGACGAGTCCCATCGGCAACGTGGCAAGCACTGCCGGGACAATGACCAGCACAATGCCGATATACGGTAAGACATCCGCGATCGCGGCGAGCACGGCGAGAGCAAGCGCGCTCTTTACGCCCGCGATTGTGAGCACCACGAACATGAACACGCCCATCAGCGCACATGTAATGATCTGCCCGCGAATGTACCCGCCCACGATGCGCTCGAGGTTGGCCATGATGCGCGATAGGCGTATGTGATGCGCGCGTGGCACCACCGCGAACAGCGCGCCGCGCAATCGATCGCGGTCGATCATCATATAAAGTGCGAGAAATACGGCACCGACTCCGTACGCGACGCCCTCAAACGCGCGGACCGACGATGTGACTGCGAGCTGCGTAGACGATGTCCCGAACAACGTCGAGTAATTGATATGACGCAGCGAGGCAGCAATAGGCGCCGTAGCGCGGGATTTCGCCAGCCACTCCGCGAGCTGTTCGCGCAGCATCGGCTCTTGGTCGATCAGCGCGCTGCCCTGCGCCAAGAGTTCCGGAATTGTGAGCGTGACTATGAGCAACACTATCGCAAACAGTACCGCGAACACGTACGCGATGCCCTTGCCGCGACTAATACCGCGTGCTTCGAGTCGCTCGACCATTGGACTGAGCAGCCCGACGAGCATCAGTGAGGTGGTGAGCACCAGTGCGACTGTCGACAGGCGAATTGCGAGCCAGCAGCCGGCGATAACGAGTACGAGCTTTAACATCGTGTTGAGCGTAATCTCAATACGGTGCGTGCGGACTTCGCGCACTTCGATCGGTTCGGCAGTCATGACAGTTTGGTAGGCTGTGCGTTTGGCATAATTGAATTCTCACGCCCGCGCGCCGCGGGGCGTATTATCCCCACGAGAGATGCCCGCGGCGAAGTAGCAACATGACGTACCGGCAGTTACTTCTGTAGCGCCGTCTCCCCTCTCCTCACTCACGCCGTTTCGCACTCCGCATGGCAACCAAAGAACTTACACTGCGCGGCCTGATACTCGGCGCGCTCATCACGACCGTGTTTACCGCTGCCAACGTGTACCTTGGCCTCAAAGTCGGCCTCACGTTTTCGTCGTCGATCCCCGCGGCTGTGATCTCGATGGCGATCCTCAGTGCGGTGCGCGATTCGTCCATTCTCGAAAACAACATCGTTCAAACGGTCGCGTCGGCAGCGGGCACACTGTCATCGATCATTTTCGTCTTGCCGGGACTGGTGATCGTCGGTTGGTGGACGGGCTTTCCGTTTTGGCAATCATTTCTCATTTGCGTGGCTGGCGGTGTGTTGGGTGTGCTGTTCACGATTCCATTGCGTCGTGCGCTTGTCACAAATTCGGATCTGCCGTATCCCGAGGGCGTCGCCGCCGCAGAAGTTTTGAAGGTGGGGTCGAGCGCGCGAGGAGATAGCGCGGCCGACGCCAGCGAAGCGCGCGAAGGACTCACCGCAGTGATACTTGGCGCCATCGCATCGGCGGGGCTGGCAATCGTGTCCGCGACGCGCATACTCGCCGCAGAAGTGAGCGGCGTGTTTCGATTGGGTGCTACGGCCGCGAGCGGTTACAGCGTTGCGTGGTCGCTGGCTCTCTTTGGCGCTGGTCACTTGGTTGGCATCGCCGTGGGCATGGCAATGCTCATGGGATTTTTTATCGCGTGGGTCGTCGCCGTTCCTATTCTCACGCATTTGCACCCCGCCGTTGACGCCGCCTCGCTCACCTCAAACACGATGATGATCTGGCGCACGCAAGTGCGCTTTCTCGGCGCCGGCGCGATTGGTGTATCCGCGATATTCACACTCGCGACGCTCGCGAAGCCCGTGATCGCTGGATTGGTGAACACGCTGCGAGCATCGCAGGCCGTCGCGACCGGTGATGAGACCGACCGCGATATCTCACCGTCGTGGATTGTAGGATTGGCCGTGGTGTGCATGGCGATGACGGCTGGTTTAGCGTGGTCCTTCGCGAGCGCGTCGTCGTTAGCACCGCACGCGCTGGTGCTCACGCTCGTCGCCGTGCCGTTTGTATTTATCGTCGGCTTTCTGATTGCCGGCGTGTCTGGTTTTATGGCGGGTCTCATTGGCGCCTCAAACAGTCCACTGTCAGGCATCGGCATCCTCGGCATCGTCACATGCGCGAGTATTGTCACGCTGGTGATTGCGCCGACGCCTGAGAATCGCCCAGTGCTTGTCGCATTTGCGCTCTTCATCACGGCGATCGTCTTCGCCTGCGCGACGATCTCGAACGACAACTTGCAGGACTTGAAAACGGGTCAATTGGTTGGTGCGAGTCCGCGTCGACAACAGATCGCACTCATCGTTGGTGTCGCTGCTGGCGCGGCGGTTATTCCGTCCGTACTCAATCTGCTTGCGAAGGCGTATGGATTTGCCGGCGCGCCAAACATCGGCGTCGTGTCGCAAAATCCGCTGCCCGCACCGCAAGCGACACTGATCTCCGCGCTCGCACAGGGCGTCGTTGGCGGCAATCTTGACTGGAAAATGATTGGCATTGGTGGCGTTGTCGGCGTGCTGCTCATCGCACTCAACGCCGCACTCAAGTCGACGAAGCGTGGTAGCCTTCCACCACTCGCTGTCGGCATTGGCATCTACCTCCCGATGTCTGCAACCTTTGCCGTCGTCGTCGGCGCGGTGGTGGGACATTGGTACAACGGCCGCGCCGCGCGCACCGCACATCCCGCGCGCGCTGAACGTTTGGGAACTCTCGTTGCGTCAGGATTGATTGTCGGCGAGAGTTTGTTTGGTGTGCTGAACGCAGGCCTCATCGTCGCGTTCGCCAACGACGCGCCACTCGCGCTGGTCCCCGAATCGTTTGCCGCAGCAAACGCACTCGGCTTGCTCGGCTTTAGCGCGTTGGTGTTCGCACTTTATCGTTGGATGCTGCAGCGATCGGTTGCATAGCGGTGCACCGTCGAGCGCATCACGGAACGGTGCGGGTGCGCTCGATCTGCGTCATCATGATGCGCAGTAACTCTTGGTTGGTCCACGGCTGCCATCCATGCGGCTTGAGTGGCCGTCCGTATTCGACCGTGCCTGCGTAGTACGGCCCCTTGCCCGGCTCCTTTGTGCTCTCGAGAAACGTTTCAAAGCGATACACACCCAAGTTCAAGAAATAGTTATCCATATCGCCAACAGCGACGTGGAGTTTTCCGACAAGTTTGGGTCCGATCGTACTCCAATTCCGTTCGACGTAGTCGCGCAAGTCGTATCCGTTTGCCCGCATCGATTCTGCGACAGCGTGATCAATGCGACCCGAGCGTTTATCCCACACGGATACGGGATATCCATCCGCGCCGACGGGCCCCCACGCCGCGGCCCATCCATCCCATTGGCCGCCCGAACGTCCGTGCGACGCAATCACTAACTCGGCCTGATTTTCTTGACGCACCGTGAGATCAGTCAGCCCTTCGGGCGAGCGGCTTGATGGGATCTCTCGCGGAAGGAACGAGCCGTCGGCAATGACAAATGCGTTCGAGTCCGCGTAGATGTTGCCAAACTGATAGTTGCGAAAATCCAACTGATCGGGATACAGCGACCACGCGCCCCCAAACACGTCTGGGTAGTGCGTTTGCAGGCCGAGTACGTCCCATCCACCCGTTGAACCACCAGTCAAGACGCGCGCGTTGGCCGACGCGATCGTGCGAAAGCGCTTGTCGATTTCTGGGATGAGCTCTTTCGAGATCGCGTCGCCGTACGGACCGTTGTTTGCTGAGTTGAGTACGTAGCTGTCGTCGTAAAAGGGCGTGGTGTGCTGTATGAACACCGCGATCATTTCTGGAACGGTACCATTGGTCCACGCGCGTTGAAACTCACACCCCGTCTCGCGCGCGGATCGCGCCAGTCGCGCGGCTTTTGCTTGCGCCGATTCCGATGCGTCGCAGTTGTCAAACGTGAAGCCAAACGGTGCGCGTTCGCTAAAGTGGCCAACGGTATAGACGACTGGATACCGACGCGTCGTGTTGTCGTCGTAACCTTTCGGCAGCAACACCACTGCGCCCATCGGCATCGGATGATTCCAAAACGCACTCGCGAGCGCTGACGTGATGTGTACACGCTTTACCCACTTGGTTTCTTCAGTCTTCGCGACAGGGGGCAGCGTTTTGGTCAGTGCGATGGTGATCGTGCCGCGCGCGGCCGGATCGAAGTGCACCTTTTGCACTTCGCTCACCAGCGAGCCGGGAGCATCGTTAAAGCGCTGTCCTTCTCCCGCGTCCATATGCGCCCAAATAGTGTGCCCATCAGCGCGATGAAATTGCGTGTACGGCACTATCAGCCCCTGCACGTAGTAGTCGCCAGCCGACAGCTTCTCGAGCGAAGCGACCGGGTAGCCGAGCACTGATTTATCGATGGCGACAACGGCGCCGGGCCTAAGCGCGGAGACATCGATCCCAAAGAACGGTTCGCTGGTTCGCGACGCGCCCGATTGACGTCGTGGCTCAGTCCTGTTGGTACGCGAAAGAAATACGAACGCGCGACCAGTAACCGGCTCAGCGTGCGCGCTGGCGGGAAACGAGAGGCGTACCGTTTGTGCGCGCAGAGTCGGAATAGCGACGAGGGTCGCCGCGGAGAGACACGCGGCGGTGACGGATTGACGCATGGTTGAGTTGTTGAGGACCGAAGTGCAACGCGCGCTACAAGTCGTCATCGATCGGTGTTGAGCGCAACATCACGCGCAGTAAAATGCCGTACAGCGCGAGACACGCAATCGCGCCGGTGACACCAACACCGAGCACGGTGGCGCCAACGCCGACCTTTGCTGCGAGCAGCGGTGCGAGGCTGCAACACAGGATACCGAACGCGATCATGATGCCGCTCGCGATGAGCGCTTTTGAAAAACTGCGGCGAATCGCTTGATCATGATTGAGCTCCCACGTGAGTGCGGCATGAAACACCAACAAATCGGTGTTCGTTACGCCACTGTCATCGCCCTCGAGCATCTGGCCATACCGCTTTGCAAACTCCGCAAAATTGCGGTGCGTCAAGAGGTGGCGCAGAAAAACCGTGCTCTCGTTATTGTGTGGCACTTCCGCCAATCGTTTGGCCGCGCGCTCGATGCCATTACGAGTCTCTTGGAGTGCAAACAGCACTATTGCGCCGAGCAGTCCCATGGCTCCGGACAGCGTTTGCGCGATGGTGCTCATCGTATAAAAAATCGAATTTTCGAGTTCCGGATGCACGCGGCAAAGGCCAGTAGAGTGTTGCGAATGACTGCGTTGACGTCACAATCTGCGCGTTTTGGCGGCGCGCGTCGAGAGGCACCCAAGCTGCTGTCCGCGCGGTAGATTGGGGACAAATTTCCGTCCAGCACCACACTGTCACGCCTTTTCCCTGTCCGCGCTATGTGCAGTTTTTCACGCCGCCGCCGCCGCCGCCCGCTACGCGTTGGGTCTTTGTTGATTGCCTTGGCGACCACCGCCTCGTGTGTGTTGGCGCAAGCGCGACCAACGCCGACGACGCCAGCGCGACTCGACGCGGCGGTAGCGGACTCGTTTGCGCGGGCCGCGCGCTTGCGCAAGCTCCCGGAGATGCGCGCCGCGCGGATCACGGTGGCACCCATCATCGACGGCAAGCTCGACGACGCCGTGTGGCAGAGTGCAACTCCTATCACCGAGTTTGTTCAGCGCGAACTGAACGAAGGTGTTCCCGCATCGGAGCGTACCGAGGTACGCATTGCAACGGACGGCGTGTATCTCTACATCGGCGCGCGCATGTTCGACAGCGAGCCGCATCTGATCGTTCCCGGAGAAAAGGTCCGCGACGGGCAGCTCGCGAATAGCGATCACATCGCATTCATCTTTGACACGTATCACGATCGTCAAAACGGATTTGTATTTGCAACAACGCCCGCGGGAATCGAATACGACGGACAAGTGATTCGCGAAGGTGAGGGTGGTGGTGCCAATGTTGCCGGACAGAATCGGCAGGTTGGTGGCGCGATGGGCGGCTTTAATCTGAACTGGGATGCAAGTTGGACCGTGGCCACCACGATTGATTCACTGGGGTGGTCGGCCGAGTTTCGCATTCCATTTTCGACGTTGCGATTTCAAGCGGGTGGCGGCGAACAGTCGTGGGGACTGAACGTTTCTCGCAACATTCGACGCAAGAATGAAGAGTTGTACTGGGCATTTATTCCGCGACAGTTCAATCTGTATCGACTGTCGCTCGCTGGTTCGCTGACCAACCTTGTCGTGCCGTCGCGTCGTATTCAAACCATCACACCGTACGTGCTCTCGTCGGCGCGCCAAACGTTTCCGAGCGGCAAGTCGCACCTGGGCAACAACACGGAAATTGGTGGTGAAATCAAATACGGCGTCACGCCGGCGCTTACACTCGATTTGACGTACAATACCGACTTCGCACAAGTCGAAGTCGATGATCAACGGCTCAATCTCACGCGTTTTCCCGTCTTCTTCCCCGAGAAACGTCCATTCTTTCTCGAGAACGCCGGTGTGTTTTCGGCAGGTACACCACAAGCGGTTGACCTATTCTTTTCGCGACGCATTGGTATTGCCGACGACGGGTCTGCCCAAAGCATTCTTGGTGGCGGTCGATTATCGGGACGGGTCGGCAGCACGACGGTGGGACTGCTCGAGATGGTCACTGACGCGAGCGACAGCGCATCGGCGGGACAATCATTTACTGTTGGTCGCGTTACGCGCGAGTTGTCTGCGCGTTCGCGCGTAGGTGCGATGGTGGTACAACGGATGAGTACGAAAAACAGTGCGGACGTCAATCGCACGTTTGCGCTCGACAGTCGCATTGGCTTGGGGCAGCGGTGGACTGGCGATGTGTGGGCGGCGCACACCACGACCCCCGGGAAAAACGGCGATGATTTTTCGTACAGCGCACGTATGGCGTACCAAACGAACGTCTGGAATCACAACGCACGGGTGACGCAGGTCGGTGTGGATTTCAATCCGGAGGTTGGATTCATGAGCCGACCCGGCGGATATCGAGCATATGATGTCACGTTCATGCGACTCATCCGTCACCCCGAGTGGTCGTGGTTCAAGCAGTGGAATCCGCACATTGGATATCGCGGTTACACAGGGCTGGCCGACAATTTTTATCAAACAGGGTACATCCATATCGATGTGACCGAGTTCGAACTTGCCAACGGTGCCAAGTTTGGACCCGAGTACAACATTTCGCACGAAGGGCTGCAAGCGCCGTTTACGATTGCCACGAACGTGGTGATCCCGCCCGGTTCGTATGACTGGGGCACGCTTGGATTCGACTACAACTCTGATCCCAGCGAAGTCGTTTCGGCGGTCGGTCGATTCGATGTGGGTCAGTTTTGGACGGGGCGGCGTAGCGGTGGGAGCGGAACGGTTACGATGCGCCACGGCGCGACGTTTTCGAGCTCACTGACTGCTGAATACAATGACGTGCGACTGGCACAAGGCAATTTTGTGAGTTCGCTGCAAGCGGTGCGATTGAACTACTTCTTTTCACCGCGCATTTTTGTGCAAACCGTCACGCAGTTCAACAATCAGCAAAAGGTGTGGGGTGCCAACGTGCGATTTGGTTGGCTAAACACTGCCGGCACGGGACTGTTTATCGTGCTCAACGACGGTCGTTCGGCGAACGGCTTCTTTGATTTGGGTGCGCCGCAGCAGCGATCACTATTTGTGAAGTTTACGCGTCAGTTTGGCACGGGCGGTTGATCGAGTCACGTGAGTGACGCGTCACGTACAGCTCGCGCGTCATCAGCGTCGCGTGGCAACGTACAGTGTGTGCATCGGCCCCGCCGTGTCGTGCGCACGCACGCGCAACGTTTCAATGCGCAGCTGTGATCGCTGCAACGCATCAAGAAATTTCGGATCGTCACCAACAGACCAATACGCAATCGCACCACCGTCGCGCAGCGCCGCGACCGTGGTAGCAATGCCTCGCAGCGAATACAACGACGCATTCTCCGACATCAGCATGCCGTCCGGCCCGTTGTCGGTGTCCAGCATGATGGCGTCAAATCCATCCTTGTTCTCGCGCAGCACGTTCGTCACGTCGTCGTGAACGATCGACACGCGGCTGTCGCGCATGGCGTCTGCACTGAGTGCGTACTCAGGATTGGCGTTCCACGCGATGACGTCCGCCAGCAATTCGGCGACGACCACCTGCGCGTCCGTACGCAGTTCGTGTAACGCCGAGCGCAACGTGAATCCCAAGCCCAATCCGCCAATGAGTACGCGGGCGTTGGGTCGGTCATGTATTGGCGCGCACGCGACCTGCGCGAGTCGATCTTCTGATAAGTGACGACGCGTCGACATGAGCTCCACGCCGTCGGCCTTGATGAGATACGCACCGTCGTGGCGAAAAAGCGCAATCGTCGTGCCGTTCGGTGTACGCGCTTCGCCTAATCGTTCGAGGGGTTTCATGCGGTGCGGTGCATTGTGGGTGATGCGATCGGTGAATCTCGTGACTGGTATCGCGCCCGACGCGACCCCCGTTCCGCGCGAACCGCGCGACAAACGCTACTTCGCCGACGCAGGAAACGCTGGCAGTTTGCTCACGTCGCGCGCATCGTGCTGAATGATCACGGTCGCTTTGAGACTTGCGGCGATCTTCTTGAAGCGGTCAATCGACGCAAGTGACGCTGCGCGATCCGTGTTGAACGTCGGCACACCGTTGCTGTCGTAATTCTCGCGAAAGTGCGTGACGTCTCCGCTGATGAGTACGGCGCCCATCTCTTTGAGATTCACCAGCAAGCTGTGATGACCCGGAGTGTGTCCCGGCATGTTGAGCATGATCACGGAGCCGTCGCCAAAAATATCTTTGTCTACCGCCTGCGGTTCGACTTTGCCGCCGCCGCTAATCCACTTGGCGAAGGGAGCGGGATTCACAGGGCCGCCAGCCTTCGCGTCGGCTATGACGTCCCAGTCGCCTTTTCCGATCAGCAACGTCGACGTAGGAAATGCACTCACCTGTCCGACGTGGTCGCCGTGATAGTGACTGATACCGACGTATTTGACTTGCGCTGGCGTCACTTTGAGCTGCGCGAGCAAGTCCACCAAACTTGTTTTAGGGGACGTTGCCGCAGTGCCAGCTGGATTCCCCGTATCCCACACCATGTAGTCGTCGCCATGGCGAATGAGGTAGCAGCTGTAGGCGAGCTGCACCTTCACGCCGTTAAACGCGTACGTGTCGGAGAAACGACTCACGTCCGACGGGGTGGCGTTCGTGCCGCAGTCTAGGCGTGTGAGGGTGAGCGGCGCGGCGGTTTGCCCGATCGCGATTGCGGGGACCACAGCGAACACCGTCGCTGCCAGGGCAATGCGAGCCATGCGGCTATTCATGGGAATGATTCCGATTCGAGAGGGACAGCGATGGAGACGGAAAGCTAGCGCGTCGAGTAGGGCTCGGCTTCAGTGATGGCGACGACGCCACGCCACGCGCATACTAGAGGTGCGAAGGCCCCACGGTCTGCCCCTCTCCCGTCTCCCGTCTCCCCTCTCCCGTCGCCCGTCTCCCGTCTCCCGTCTCCCCTCTCCCGTCTCCCCTCTCCCGTCTCCCG
>JANXUN010000514.1 GCA_025356185.1 Gemmatimonadaceae bacterium | reverse complement strand
GGACGTGTCGGACGCGGCGTGCGATGGATGATGCGCGCGTCGCATGTACACTTTCGCGGTGACTTGCTCGGCTGGCGTCGCGTCGAACAGCTCGCCGTGCGCGAATTTCTCACGCACTTCGGGCGCGTGCGTCCCAAAATGTCGATGCTTGGCATTTTGAGCCCCGATAAGTTCGCGCACAAGTTTGGAAGCGACTCAGACGTCGTACGCCAAGGTATTCGCGATATCGATCTCGTTGTGTCACGTGCACAAGCAGTCGCAAACGCAAACGGCTGGGGCAGCGACCTGCGTGTGTGGGTCGTTGGCGACCACGGCCACGCGCCGGTCTCACAGCACGATGATCTGCACGCGTGGCTCTTGTCGCGCGGACTTCGCGTATTGGCGCACCCGCACCTCAGGCGACGACGCGCCGATGTTGCGTTGATGGTTGGCGGCAACGCAATGGCGCATCTGTATCTTGAACCACATCATGCCAAGCGCTTGTGGTGGAGCGCGCTTGCCACTCGATGGGAATCGCTGCTGCGCGATCTGCTCACACGACCATCGATCGACCTTGCAACGGCATGCATCGACACGTCGACCGTGCGCGTGTTTCACGGTTCGCGTGGTAGCGCCGATATCACCCTGACGGAAACGGATGAAGGCACGCGCTACAGTTACATCGTGCGCGACGGCGATCCGCTACAGTTGGGCGGGTCGTTGCATTCGCTCAACGCGAGCGACGCGTGGCACGCGACGACAACCACGCCGTACCCCGATGCGATTGTACAACTCGCATCGCTCGTTCCTGCCTCGCGATCTGGCGACATCGTACTATCGGCGGCACCCGATTGGGATCTGCGGGCACGCTACGAGCCTGTTGTGCACGTCTCCACGCACGGCGCGTTACTGCGCGATCAGATGATGGTGCCACTGCTGCTGGATGCACCACCAGCGCGAATACCGCAGCGCACGACTGATATCGTGCCAAGCGCGCTGCACGCACTGGGCGTGACGGCGCAGGGAATTCCGTTTGACGGTCGCAGCTTTTACTAGTCGGCGAAAGGACGACATCTCCCCGCACAAAACGCCGCGGCGCGCAGTGCGCGGGGCTTTACTCCGTGCGGTTCCGGCTGCGCTCCGTATCAAACCCTTCCGGATACCGTTTTTTGAGTTTGTCGATGTTGCGCTGCGCGATATCGTCCATTGACACCCCCAGCACCGTCGCGAACGCGCCGATGTACCACAAACAATCGCCCAGCTCCTTCACAATCGCGTCGTGATCGAGCGGTGTCGCGTGAAAGAGGTGCTTTTTGATGATCTCGGCCACTTCGCCGGCCTCGCCCGTGAGACCGAGCGCGGCGTTGGCCAGCTGCTGTTCATGGGTGCGGTCGCGGCCGAGAGTCCGCGCGGCCAGCTGTTGATAATCGTTCATGTTCATAGCGCAATAATGTACATTTGAGACATGACTTGGTTGAGCCTTACCACTGCACTCACCCTCCGCGCTTTGATTAATCCAGCGCTCGCGATTGATCTGTTGCGTGTTGCGTGGCGTTTCCGTCATCGGTTGTGGTACCGCCGCTTTCCATTCCTGCCGTTACCTGCCCCAGCGTACGTGCAGTGGCGCATGTACACAGCGTACGGCGACGAAGCCGCGGTACCCCCTGCCGAAGACGTCATCGCGTTTGCGCGTTGGGTGGGGCGACAACCCTGAATTCGCAATCGCCCGACGCGCGCCGAGTGCTCACCGAACGGCTTAAAGCGCAGGCGTACGGACTCGGCTTTGATTTGGCCGGTGTGGCGGCGTTAGGTGAGCCGGCAACACGCGAAGCGTTCGACGCGTGGCTTGAGCGCGGTCAGCACGGAGAGATGGCGTACCTCGACGGCGACGGCGCGCATTTGCGTCGCGATTCGCGCAGGCCGCACGAGGGCGCAACGCACGCGCTGGTGCTCGCGATGTCGTACGGTGGACGTGAGCCGAGTGGACCGGTGGCACGGTACGCGCGCGGCGATGATTACCATGACGTGTTGCGTGAACGTGTGCGTGAACTGCACCGGTGGCTTGAGCGCGAACTCGGCCACGCGGTGAACGCGCGACCGTACGTCGACAGTGGGCCCGTTTTAGAGCGCGATCTCGCGCAGCGGGCGGGGCTTGGATGGTTTGGCAAGAACACGATGCTGATCAGTCCGCGCATCGGGTCCTTCGTATTTCTCGCGTCGTTGTTTGTCGACGTCGAGCTCGAACGAGACGCGCCGTTCGACGCCGACCGCTGCGGTTCGTGTACACGCTGTTTGGATGCCTGTCCGACGCACGCGTTCAACGGGCCGCGCGATCTCGATGCGA
>JANXUN010000510.1 GCA_025356185.1 Gemmatimonadaceae bacterium | reverse complement strand
TGTGCTTTCGCGCACCGCAGTGCCGGGCACCGTGATCGATGCAGGAGCTCCACTTGTGGTTATAACAGACCCGTCGACGCTTTGGCTTGCCGTGAGTGCACCTGAGTCGATGACACGATTGTTCGCTCGCGGTGGAGTGCTTCGGTTCATCGTAATTTCGAACGCAAGCGACACGCTGACCGCGCGCATCGAGGCCGTCGGTGCAGGACTTGACGAAGCAACTCGCACACTAGCGGTGCGTGCGCTCGTGGCGAATCGCGACGGGCGTCTCAAGTCTGAAATGCTCGCGAACGTCATCGTGCGCGGCGGTGAGCGCGCGCCTGCAGTGCTGCTTCCCGATGATGCGGTGCAATCGATCGATGGCAAAACGCACGTGTTTCTTGTTCAAGCTGGCGCGAACGGCGGCGCGAAAATCACGCGCCGTGAGGTAGTGGTAGGCACGCGTGCGGGCGGAAATATCGCCGTGCTACGTGGCGTTGCGAGTAGCGACGTGGTGGTGACGGCCGGTGCATTTGCAGTAAAGTCGCAGTTCCAAAAAGCGGCGATGCCGAAAATGGAGATGTGAGATGACGAAATGCATTAATTGGGTGATCGCCAGCTCAATCAAGCATCGCGTGAGCGTCATCGTCGCAACGATTGTGCTTGCGATTTTGGGACTTTGGGCATTTGCCACAGTCAAGACCGATGCGTTTCCTGATCTCACGCCCAATCAGGTGCTGGTGATGACCACCGCGCGCGGTCTCTCGCCAATCGAGTCTGAGCAAGAGCTGAGCTATCCCATGGAAGTGGCGATGCTTGGATTGCCGCGCACCACCGACGTGCGCTCGATGTCCAAGGCCGGGCTGTCGGTCGTCACGGTAACATTCGACGACGATGTCGACATGTATTTCGCCCGTGCGCTTGTGCAGCAGCGCATGCGCGACGCTATGTCGCAACTGCCAAGCGCGGCCGAATCGATGCTGGGTCCGCCGGCGACTCCGATGGGCGAGATCTTTCAGTATTTCCTTGAAGTCGACTCGACGGTGATGAGCGATTCATCGGCGCTCATCGACCTGACGAATCTGCAGGAATACACGATTAAGCCTCTGCTGCGCACGGTTCCGGGCGTCGCAGACGTGAATACATGGGGAGGCATGCCGCAGCAGTTTCAGGTGAATGTGAGTCCCGCAAAATTGATTGGATATGGACTCACGCTCGACGACATCGAACGTGCACTCACCAACAACAACGCGAACTTCGGCGGCGGGTACATCGAGGATCGTGGCGAACGATTCACGCTGCGCGGACTCGGCCGGGTCTCGTCGACCGCCGACATTGGGAACGTGGTTTTGGTCACGCGCAACGCGACACCAGTGCGCGTTCGCGACGTCGCAACCGCGACGGTGACAACCGCGCCTCGATACGGCGCTGTCACGAGAGATGGAAGGGGCGAAGTCGTTTCGGCTGTGGTGATCATGCTCAAAGGTGAGAACGGCCGACAAGTCGTCGAACGGATCACGCAGCGGATCTCGGAAATCGCCGCCGTGTTGCCCAAAGGCGTGCGGTTGCAACCGTTCTACAATCAAGGCGACGTGGTCGATCGCACAACGGGAACGGTATTTCGTAATCTGATTGAAGGTGCGCTGCTCGTCATCGCAGTGTTGCTGTTGTTTTTGCGAAACGCACGCGCGTCGTTTGTCACATCATCAGTGATTCCGTTGTCGCTGTTGGTTGCATTTCTCGCCATGAAGTATTTTGGCGTGTCGGCCAATCTGATGAGCTTAGGCGCGCTCGATTTCGGCCTTATCGTCGACGCATCGATTGTGATGGTCGAAAATTTCGTGCGGCGATTGCACGACGAAGCCGGTTCGTCTGTTGATCGAAACGATATCCTCGTGCGAGCGGCGGCCGAAGTCGGCCGACCAATCGTGTTTGGTGTCGCGATTATCGTAGCGGTGTACATCCCAATCTTTACCCTCGAAGGCCTTGAGGGTCGCATGTTTCGGCCGATGGCGTTCACGGTGTGCGCCTCGGTGATTGGATCGTTAGTACTGGCGCTGACATTCGTGCCGGCAACATCTTCGTACTTGCTGACACGCGCGCCTCGGAACCGTAACACAACAGCGGTTGGCGCGGCGCACGATGACGCGCGATGGTTCCTGGCACTGCGCACGAGATACGCAACGCTGTTGAGTTGGGCGCTGGCGCATCGTCGTACGGTCGTTGTAAGCGCGCTGCTGCTGCTGACGGCTGCACTCGGCGCCGCGCGCTATCTCGGCACCGAGTTCATGCCGCGACTCGACGAGGGATATTTGCTGATTGAAACACGCCGCGTGCCGAGTGTGTCACTTGGGCAGGCGTTGAACACGTCCACAGATGTTGAGCGGACGCTCAAGCGGTTTCCTGAAGTCGCGTACGTGGTCACCAATCTCGGCCGACCACAAGAAGCGACCGAAACGATGGCACTCAATCAAGCAGATGTGTACGTCATGTTCCGGCCACGCATGACTGGCGATCGCACGCACGAGCAACTCGTGACGGCGATGGATTCAGCGCTTGCAGACATCCCCGGATTGGACTTCAACTTTACGGCGCCGATGGCGATGCGGCTCGATGAAACGATTTCAGGAGTCAAGACGCAGTTGGGCATCAAGGTGTACGGAGACAGCTTGCCGCTGCTCCAAGCGAAGGCCGCCGAGATACTCGGCGTCGTGAATGGAGTGCGCGGAGTTGAAGACGCGTCGATCGGCGTGAGTGACGGAGCGATGCAGCTGGAAATCGATGTCGATCGCGAAGCCGTTGCGCGGTATGGACTCAACGTCGCGGCCGTGCGCGAAGCAATCGAGACGGGCGTTGGTGGTGCAGCCGCGACGACGGTGATCGATGGTCGTCGACGTTATCCAGTTGTGGTGCGGCTCGATGGGCCGAATCGATCCACGCCGGAAGTGATTGGACAAATGCTCATCAGCACGCCTTCGGGTGGCACGGTCGCGCTGTCACAGCTTGCGCGAATTCGAACGAATGAAGGCCCCGAAGCGATCGATCACGATAACGGACGCCGATACGTAGTGGTGCAGAGCAATGTGCGCGGCCGAGACCTTGGAAGTTTTGTCGCGGAGGTGCGTAAGTCAGTCGGCGAGAAAGTACGGATGCCCGAGGGCACGTACGTGACGTACAGTGGGCAGTTCGAGAATCAGGCGCGGGCCACCAAACGGTTGGCGCTTATTGTACCGCTCGTCCTCGTGCTGATCGGCGGTTTGCTCTACGCGAGCTTCGGTACGCTACGACACGCACTGCTCGTCATGCTGAACGTTCCGTTTGCGCTCATTGGCGGCATTGCGGCGCTGTGGATACGCGGCATTCACCTGAATCTCAGTGCGTCAATCGGATTCATCGCGCTGTTCGGTGTCGCGGTGTTGAACGGTGTCGTTCTCATCTCGTACATCAACGATCTGCGTGAGCACGGGCGGTCGCTGGTCGATGCGGTGCGCGTCGGCGCAGCAGTACGCTTTCGTCCCGTGTTGATGACCGCGCTCGTCGCGTCGGTCGGATTCATTCCGATGGCGATTTCGACGAGCGCCGGCTCTGAGGTGCAACGGCCGTTAGCCACGGTGGTGATTGGTGGGCTGGTGACGGCAACGTTCTTGACGTTGCTGGTATTGCCCACCGTGTATGTTTGGGTGGAGGAGCGCTTTGCGTGAGCGCATCCATTCTTCCTTTCCATCGAGGCATCGCATGCGCTCTCTAGCACACTCCGCTGCGGCAATCGCGCTCAGCCTGATTAGTGGAACGCCGATCTCCCCATTACGCGCCCAACAACCCACCGTGATGTCGTGGACTAGCGTGGAGGAGATATTCGGTCGAAAGGGCGCCATGCAGCCCGACAACATCATCAAGTTCAGTTTCCCGCGTACCGATCTGACCGTGACAGCGCGCGGCGTCACGCTAAAACCTGCGCTCGCACTTGGCAGTTGGATTGCATTTAAGGAAACCGCAAAAGGTCAGGCGATGATCATGGGCGATCTCGTTCTCACTGAAGACGAAGTCAGTGCAGTGATGCAAGCGCTGCAAGCCGGAGGCATCGAGCAATCGGCGCTGCATAATCATGTGCTTGGCGAATCACCGCGCATCATGTACATGCACATTACGGCGCATGGTTATCCCGCCAAGCTCGCACACACTGTGCATGATGCGCTCGCGCTCAGTAAGACGCCGATTAGCACACCGTTGCCGCCGGCCGCAGCAAGCGCCACCGATTTTGACACGGCAGGCGTGGCCAAAGCCTTGGGCTACGTAGGCAAGTTGAATGGCGTGGTGTATCAAGTGAGCGTTCCGCGCGCCGAACACATCACGCAGATGAAGGTGGAGATTCCGCCGTCCATGGGCGTCGCGACTGCGATCAACTTTCAGCCAACCGGTGGTGGGAAAGCGGCGATCACGGGCGATTTCGTGATGCTCGGCAGCGAAGTCAACAAGGTGATTCGCGCGCTGCGCAGCAACGGGATCGACGTGACCGCGTTGCACTCGCACATGTTGGACGAATCGCCGCGGCTGTTTTTCATGCACTTCTGGGCGAATGACGACGCGGTGACGTTGGCGCGTGGGTTGCGTGCGGCACTCGAACAAACCAATTCGAAAAAGCCAGACAAGTAAATGCAGTGCGTCGATTCCGAGCGCGTGAAACGAAACGGGGAGACGTCGACAGCGTCTCCCCGTTTCGTTTCATAGTAAGCGTCAGTTCTACTTAATCGGACCGCCTTTCCCCGTTTGCGGCAGCCCATCCGTCATCCACTTGGGCGCGGGCTTGTCCATCAGGTAATGATCAAAAAACTGTTTCATGCGCACGGTAAAATCTTTCTGATTGTCGCGATTGGTGAGATTGTGCGCTTCACCAGGGTACGACAGCAAAATCACTTTCTTTCCGTTGACGCGGGCAGCGTTGAAGAACTGCAACCCTTCGACGTAATCCACCGCACCGTCTTCCATGCCCTGCAAAATCATGAACGGCGTCTTGATGTTGCGCACGTGAAAGAGCGGCGACTGTTCTTCGTACAAGTCGTGTGAATTCCACGGCGTGACGTTGGCGCCCATGCGCACTTGTCCAACCGTGGTGATGCCTTGCTGCACCGTGCCGGCACTCTTGTACAACTCATCGTAAAAGCTGATCAAGTTCGTGGGTGGGGCGCCCGTTACAACCGCGGCAAACATGTCCGTTTGCGTCACGATGTACGACGACTGATAGCCGCTCCAGCTGTGCCCGTGCAATCCGATGTGCTTGGGATCGGCGTAGCCCAAGTCGATCACTTTCTTTACAGCGCTTGTCATGCAATCCAGCGCGCTCGTGCCGGGCTTCCCAATTTCGTACACCATATCCGGCTGAAACACGAGATAGCCGTTGCTGGCATATGTCGACAGCTGCGGTGAGTTGCTGTACCCCGGAGTCGAGAAGTTGTGATGCGTATTCGACATGATCTCGTAAAACTCCACGAGCATCGGATACTTCTTCCCAGGTTGATAATCCGGAGGCAACAGCAGCGTGCCTTGCAGCTTGTGCCCTTTGCTTGTCGTGTAATCGACGAGCACCTTCTTACTGCCCCACGCGTACTCACTCAAAATTGGATTCGCGTCAGTGACTTTCTTGGCGTTTGCAAACGTGGTAGTGGCGGTCCACACGTCAGGGAACTCATCAAAATCCTGCTGCGTGTAGGTAATGCGATCCGCATCGGCCGCCTTCACAATGCCGCCAATGCCCTTGTCGGCCCAAATCATCTGCGTCGGCGCCTCACCTGAGGTCACATGCCAGTAGCCAGACTTCTTCGTGCGATCGCCGTAGGCTGAAAGCACGACCGGTTTGCCAAGATCGACGGCCGCTTCTTCGTCATCGGCAGCTCCTCCACCACCGCGACCGCCGCGTCCACCGCCCGCGCCAGCCGGCAGCCCTAAGCGCACAACGCGAAACTGAATTTGCTGTGCACGTCCAACTCCTTTCGTGAGGTTCGCCGCCTTGCTTCCGTCCAGCGGCACCTGCCACACGTCAAACTTGTCGTACAGCAACACGTTCTTTCCGTCTTTCGTCCATCCACCAACACCCCAGATGGGCTTCTCGTACGCGTGATCGTCATCGTTGTTCACGTACGTCGCGCCAATCACTTGCGATGCGTCGAGCGCACACGTCGCACCCGTCGACAAATTAAATGCGTATACCTGCTTTTCCTTGAGGTATAAAAACCACTTGGAGTCTGGCGATGTGCCGTACGTGCGCGACAACGCTTTATCGATCAACGTACGCGCACCGGTGACCGCATCGACTTTGTACATGTCGGCGCGACTGCCGCCCCATGCGACTTCGCCGCGGTACGTCACATCATTGCGACCAACACCCACGGTGCCGTTGGCTGCTAGCGCCACCGTGCGCATGCTATCATCCCCTAACTGCACAAACTTGTTTATGCCGACGTGATACACGGCGGGCAAGGTCGCACGACGCAACTGCTGTTGCTGCACGATCTGCACCGACTGCGGTTGTGCATCTTTCCAGTGCCACACATCAACGTTGGCTTTGATGCTGTCCGTCGGCGCCACCTCGCGTTCCTGTTCTTTCACGCCAAACGACACGCGGTCGCCGTCTTTACTCCAACGCAGCGCGGTGAATTCGCTGATCACCATGCTCATGGGAAAACCTGCTTGCTGTGCCGGGTTCAACGTCGCGCTCGTCATGCCCGACGACGCGGCGTCTTTCCACAGCAACAACATGTTCTCTTTTTGCTTGAGATCTTTGACCTTATCGCCGCGCAACACCGCGAGATTTGCGCCAGTCGCGCTCCATGTGAGTTGTTCGTAGTCAGCCGCCGCAGCGTTGAGTTGCTTGGTGTCCCCAGTGGTCGGATTGAGCAAATACACACCGTTGCCGACGCGGTCCGCCGCGTCGACGGTGTATGCAAGCAACGCACCGCCATCGTTGAACTCAAACTGATTGACGCTACCAACCAGACGATTCATGCCGGTCGCGAGATCTCGCACGATCAGATCAGTTCCGTTGTGTTTCGCGTCGGCCTGCGCCTTGTTGAGTTTGATCGCGAGAAACTTGGATCCCTCGGCAAACTTCCACGACGCGGCGTTGGCAATCGATGTTTTCTCGCCCGTGGCAAGATTCAAGATCTCCAAATGCCCAACCGCAGCGCCCGCTGCCGGTGCTGCGGCGCGTCCCGCTGCAGGTGGTGCAGTGGGTGGGCCACCTCCGCGACCGCCGCGACCCCCGGCCGCGCGATCAGGAGGATTCACGAAGTAGGTGATCCACTTGGCGTCGTCAGAAAATGTCGGTGCGTTACCGCCGCCAGCGGCGCCGCGTCCGGCCGCAGCACCTCCGCGCGCGCCGCCACCCGCTGCGCCGAGCGACGTCACGTAGTCTTTGTCGCCGTCAAGCATTTTGACGTGCAACACAGGATCGCCTTCGTTCGGCGCGTACGTAAACGTCATCCAGCGACCGTCGTGGGAAATCGACGTCGCGTTGATGCGATTCCAGCGGCCGTAGTCTTCGAGATTGAGAACTTTTTTTGCTGGCGCTTTTGCACTGGTGGACGGGGGCGATGCGCTCGGCGCACTGCCTGCCGTGTTGGTCTGTGCGCCTAGGGCGAATGGCAGCAGTATGCCGAAGGCGGCGAAGCGGAGGGATCGAGACGAGGCGCTCATGCGGATCATTCCGTGGAGAGAGGGGAGGGAATCCGCCTGAATGTGGCACTCAAAGGAGCGGGTCGCCATGTGTCACGGGCTGCAACAGACGGCCGGAGGACCGCGACTACGCACGGAGCTGCGGGAACTGACTGACACGGAAGACACGGAAACGGCACGGAAACACACGGATCAAACAACAAATGGTTTTGCGGTATCCCGGTTCATCAAAGCTGTTGATCCGTGTCATCCGTGTCAGTCAGTTCCCGAAGTTTTAGATCTGCGCGAGACTACCGTTGCGGTTCCGAGGATTTTCCACGCCTTTAGGGCTCCACGCATATTCACGTTTGCCGAGGTGCACCCGATTTCTCACGACGAAGCGCCCCTAACCGCACCTCTCGTCCCTGCAGACCTGAAATTTCTGCTGTCCGCGAACCTCGGCGCGCTGACCACCATCGGCTATCTCGTGCTGATCGGCATCGGCATGCTGCACGAGGTAATCCTGTTTCGACTGTTCGGCGTCAACGTGTTGGAGTGGATGGGACCGACGGACTTTCTGTTGGTTCCCATGCGCGATCCAATCGTATTGTTGGTCGCGCTCGCCCCTATCCCCGCAGCGTGGATGTATTGGCATTTTTGCGGCGCACCAAGCAGGCGATGACACACGTGCGAAAAAAAGAATGGGTGCCGAGTGCGCGACAGCTGCAGATGCAGCGGTGGATCAAACCCATGTGGACGCTCATGCTCGTGACATGGGCCGTCGCCGCCGCGCTCTGGTATTCACTGTACAAAGCGAAAGACATTCGCGCCGGAAACGGCAAGCCAATTCACGTCGAGTGGGTCGACGCGACTCGCGCGGACACCACGGCCATGGTGCTGCCCGGCGCGAACGCGTCGTACATGGTGCTGTACAACGCGACGCGCGATTCGACGCGGATTGTGCCAGCGGCGCAGGTTCTACGGGTGACCGTGGCGCGACGAAAAAAGTGAGCGCACGGTCACCGCGAGGTTACACGGCAAATCCGCGTTCTTTTAATGCCCGCACCACGGCCGGACGTCCCATGCTTTCGGGCGACTCGTTCCACGAGTTGTAGGATTCGGCTCGCGTCGCACCCGCATCGAGCAACATGTGTACGATCGCGACGTAGTCGTCGTCGGCATCACGTTCGGCATTCGCCGATCCGTGCGCGGCCCACGCAAGGGGTGAGCTGCCGTACGCGCGATCACGCTGATTGATCGGTGCGCCTTGCGCGAGGAGCAAGCGCACAAGCTCGACGCGTCCACGCCACGCCGCCCAGTGCAACGGCGTGCCGCCCCATTCTGATTCGATGTGTAACGGCCATCCGAGTGAGAGCATGAGTCGCACGGCGTCGCCTCGATTGGCACCAACAGCGACGTTCAGCGCTTGGGCATCTTCATTCGTGAGCGAGGCGATCAATGACGGATGTTCCGACAGCCGTGCGCGTGCCCGCATCTCGTCGCCTGCGTCGCATGCACTCAAAAGTAAATCGACTGGGGCCACGCGCGATGTATCGGCGCCGACGCTCGCAAGGTATTCCGCGACCGCAGTGTTCCCGGCGCGCACGGCCATCGCGTATGCTGTTTTCCCATCGCCGCGCGGGATGTCTACGGCGGCGCCGTGCTCGACGAACATGCGCGCGACATCTGCCGAACGGCGGGTCGCGGCAATTCGATGCAAAGGCAATTCAGAAACGGCGGACGTTTCATGCGGGCTCGGTTTTGGCGTGCTGAACACATTGGGATCCGCGCCGTGCTCGAGGAGCCACTGCATGCCGGCTGTGACCGATGCGATTTGGTGATTATCGTCGCGGTAGCCGGCGAGAAAGTACAACGGCGTGTTTCCAAATGAGGCGTGCGTCCCACTGATATCTGCGCCGTATTCGAGCAACAGTGCAAGG
>JANXUN010000497.1 GCA_025356185.1 Gemmatimonadaceae bacterium | reverse complement strand
CAAATGCGCGGTCCCCACGAGCCGCATGGCTTCGCGAAGCACTGCGCATTCTGCGTGCGCCGTCGCGTCAGCATCACGCCGCATTCGATTTTGCGCGCGCGCAATCACGATTCCCTTATGCAGCACCACCGCGCCGACGGGAACTTCATCATTGCGCGCGGCCTGCTCCGCCTCAACCAGCGCTTCGCGCATCGCGGCATGGTGTTGGGCCGTACGCGTTGCGCCAAGTCGCTCTTCGCCGAGCGACACGGACCTAAGCGACCACGGTTAACGGGGGCCCAAGTCGAAATGCCAAAGTGTCGTCGGTGTTGCCGACTTCTGCAACAATCGCGTCGCCTTCTTTGAACCGTCCTTCGAGCACAGCCATGGCGAGCGGATTTTGCAACATGCGCTGAACCGCGCGCTTGAGCGGGCGTGCACCAAAGACCGGGTCGTACCCTTCGTCGGCCAAACGATGACGGGCGTCGTCGGACAATGTGATGGTCAACTTGCGATCCGCGAGCAGTTTGCGAAGCGCTGCCAGTTGCAAATCGACAATGTGATCGATCTCGGCGCGACCAAGCGGGTGAAACACCACGATGTCATCGATGCGATTCAAAAACTCGGGCTTGAATACACCGCGCAGTGCCAGGAGGACGTCGCGTTCGAGCGCCGCCCAACTCTCCACGCTGTGATCCTGTCCGCGATCCAAAATCATCTGACTACCCACGTTCGACGTCATGATCACGACGCTGTTGCGGAAGTCGACCGTACGGCCTTGGCTGTCAGTGAGTCGTCCGTCGTCGAGCAGTTGCAAGAGAATGTTGAAAACGTCCGAGTGCGCCTTTTCGATCTCGTCAAACAGGATGACGGAGTAGGGACGACGACGCACCGCTTCGGTGAGTTGCCCGCCCTCTTCGTAGCCCACGTAGCCGGGCGGCGCGCCGATGAGTCGTGCGACCGCGTGCTTCTCCATGTACTCAGACATGTCGATGCGCACCATCGCGTGCTCGTCGTCAAACAAAAACTCCGCCAGCGCTTTCGCCATTTCCGTTTTGCCAACGCCGGTGGGTCCAAGAAAAATAAAAGAGCCAATAGGGCGATTGGGATCTTGCAGTCCTGCACGAGAGCGTCGCACGGCGTTCGCGATCGCGCGCACGGCTTCGCGTTGCCCAACTACGCGTGTCGAGAGCACGTCTTCGAGTTTGGTGAGTCGCTCGCGCTCAGACTCGAGCATGCGCGTGACGGGAATACCGGTCCATCGGGCAACGATCTCCGCAACATCGTCGGCGCTGACTTCCTCTTTGAGAAATTGCGGTCGTCCGTCGTTGCTTGCCAATTTGGACACGGCATCCTTCATATCGCGCTCGAGCTGCGGAATCTGTCCGTAGGTGATTTCCGCAGCGCGGTTGAGGTCACCCGCGCGCGTCGCTTTTTCCGCTTCAAAGCGCGTGCTCTCAATTTCTTGTTTGATGCGGCCTACGGCTCCCAGTGTGTCCTTCTCCTGCTGCCACTGCGCACGCATCGCCGATGCACGCTCTTTAGCGTCCGCCAACTCGCGTTCGAGTGAACCACGGCGGTCGATCGACGCGGCATCGGTCTCTTTGCGCAACGCCTGCCGCTCGATTTCCAACTGCACAATGCGGCGCTCGACTTCGTCGATCTCTTGTGGCACCGAATCGATCTCGATTCGCAGACGCGCTGACGCTTCGTCGATGAGATCGATGGCTTTGTCGGGAAGGAAGCGATCACCGATGTAGCGATTCGATAATGTTGCCGCGGCGACCACGGCTCCGTCGGTAATGCGCACACCGTGATGCGCTTCGTAGCGCTCTTTGAGACCACGCAAAATTGCGATGGTGCTTTCGACGCTCGGCTCACCAACGAATACGGGCTGAAAGCGCCGTTCGAGCGCCGCATCTTTTTCAACGTGCAGCCGATACTCATCGAGTGTCGTTGCGCCGACGACGCGCAATTCTCCACGCGCCAGCAAAGGCTTAAGCATGTTGCCCGCATCCATGCTGCCTTCTGCTTTACCGGCGCCGACGAGCGTGTGCAGTTCGTCAATGAACACGACATAGAGACCTTCCGCCGACGTCAGCTCTTTGAGCACGGCTTTCAGTCGCTCTTCAAATTCACCACGAAATTTTGCACCGGCAATCAACGCACCGAGATCGAGCGACACCAGCCGTTTGTTACGAAGCCCTTCGGGGACGTCTCCGCTAATGATGCGCTGCGCGAGCCCCTCAGCGATTGCGGTCTTACCAACACCGGGTTCGCCAATAAGCACTGGATTGTTCTTTGTACGGCGCGACAACACCTGAATCACGCGACGAATTTCCTCATCGCGTCCGATTACGGGATCTAGCTTTCCTCGCCGCGCGGCGTCGGTGAGGTCGCGCGTATAACGCTGAATCGCCTGATACTGTCCTTCGGGCGTTTGATCGGTGACTTTGTGCGCACCGCGCACCAGCTTGAGCGCGGCGAGTAACGCTTGTCGATTGGCACCGACGGCCGACAGCACGCGCGCGCTATCAACGCCCTTGACGTCGGACAGCGCCAGCAGCAGATGCTCTGTTGACACGTACTCGTCGCCCAACAGCTTCGCCTCTTTCTCGGCGGCGTCGGCAACGAGCGTGATCTCCCGGCTAAACGATGGTTGCGCGTCACTTTGCTTTGCGTAATGACCGGCTTCGGCTTCGACGGCGGCGCGCAGCGAGCCGGGATTGACGCCAACGCGTTGCAGCGTGGGGACGACTATGCCTTCGTCTTGTCCGAGCAGCGCGAGCAAGAGATGAAGATCGTACACCAGCGGATTGCCCGCTTTTCGCGCGAGGGCAACAGCTTCGTTGAGCGCTTCCGCACTCTTCACGGTCAAACGATCTGAATTGATCATGCCAACTACGGTGGCAAAGGGAGTGCCGAACACAATCGGCCAGAAGAGCAGCGATGGCGCGGGATTACTGCGTCAATCTGCACTGATGGCATTACCTACGGCCAGAAAATCACAATGGCGCAGCAGGTCCGCTCATCGCGGTGGCGAAAATAAAAATGGCGCTCCGGGTCCGCTCACCCGGGGCGCCACTTTTGTTTTTGTTCTTACTGGTTCGTGGTGCTCACTGCGAACTACTTGATCGAGATCATCTTCTTTGACAGAACCACAATTCCGTCAACTTCGATTCGATAGTAGTACACGCCAGAAGCAGCCTCTCTACCCGTGTCGAGCACCTTGCCATCCCAGTACGCCTGATACTGGCCGCATGGGAGTAAAACGTTGTTCAGTGGTGTGCCTGAACCCTTAAGCAGCGGGACTTTTACCAACTGCGAGAGCATGTTGAAGATCTTCAACGTCACTCTGTACTGTCTGCTGCCTTCGGGACAAGTAACTTCGAGGCCGAAAGGTATTGTCGTCTCAGGATTAAACGGGTTCGGAAAATTTTGACCAAGCGTGATGCTGGGTTTTTTTGCCGAACTTGTTTGCGCCTGAGATGCTCGTGGCATGAAAGCAGTGAGAGCGAGCACCAGACCAAGTGCTGACCACACACGTTTCATGTTGCTTCTCCGACTGACGAATCAGGTGGTTAGTCGAAGTCTCCTTAAAGGGTGAATGGTTGAAACCCAGTACTGCATCAACAAGTTAGGCCGCCTACCACAGTGCGTCAAGCAATGCTCGCGACTGTCAGGGAGTCCCTGAGCACTCCCTCAAAGTGACGCCCAACACTTTTTGTCGCAACGTCCGTTGAAACAATTTACTTGATATTAGAGCTTATAACATGTTGACAATAAATGATTTACAAGCCATGGTGAATGTCTACGCGCTCAATGAGGGTGGCACCCTCCCATTCGGCAAATGCTCGGAGTGGCCGACCGTCAGTCAGGTGATGAGAAAGGAATTCGCGAAGGAGTCGCTGGTGGGCTCTCGCATCAACATCCGACAGCGAAACGGAGCCGTCAACGAGCCAATCTGAGATAGCGCGTCGCGCTGATGGAGGCAGTCGTCGAACTCCGCGAGCTCGGCGCGCACAGCTGTCGCAGAGAATTCCCCCGGCAACATGGCTGAACGCCACCGAGACGTGAGCGTCAACGGGCGAATGACACTCGGCGCAGCTGTCCATCGATGGGGCAAACCCGACCTCGCGCACGAGTCGCCAGAGCGCACCAAGCGCGAGGCTGACGGTAAGCTCGGCAGGACTCCGGCCGAGCTGGTCGAAGGTACTCGTAAACCCCTCGTAAAGCGCCGGGGCCGCCTCGTCGTGCACGACACGCATGGCGCACTCTGCAAGTGCCGAGGCGGCACTGAAACGCGCCAGATCAGCGGCGAGCCCCGGTTGCGAC
>JANXUN010000496.1 GCA_025356185.1 Gemmatimonadaceae bacterium | reverse complement strand
TCCTGCCCCTGCCGCCCTCGATAGCGAGATCACACGGGCACGCGAGATTTCGCTGTCGATGGTCGCAGGGGCAGGAACGGAGACAGGAGGCGGGAAGCAGAGTATCGAAACAGCGTCGGTATTTGCGCTATTTCTTTCGCGATGCACCAGCAAGTTTGCCGACCGCGCCGAGCGTTGTTTGCGCGGCGTTCATACCGAGTCGGAAGTCGTCGTCGCTGAACGTTTTGAACATGTCGGTCGGTTGATGCCAGTGCGGATCCCATCCGGACCCGATTTGTGTGCCGCGTTCGTTTTCACGAAGACTGACGGCCGCAACGAGATCCATAAACGGTCCCGAGTCGGTGTTGGTCATGTACGGACCAACTTGTGCGGGATAGTCGGTTGCGTACTTCGTGTTTGACGCATGCAGCAACCACGCGAGCGATTGTGCTTGCGCCGCCATCTTTGACGTGACCTGAAATTCGATGTTCACGTCGGCTTCGGGGCGCTGATCTTTCGCCATAGTGCCGTCGGCTTTGGGCATACCATGATCGAACATCATCATGTCGTGTTGAATCATGCCGAGCCATTTTGGTTCAGGATATTTGCCAGAACCCGCGGGACTTTCTTTGCCTTGCAGCGGTCCGCGTTGATCGACGTACGCGCGCGCGCCGTTCAATCCCGACTCTTCGTTGTTCCAGAGAGCGAAACGAACTGAACGCTCCGTTTGCACATCAGGGCTGCTAAAAATGCGCGCGAGCTCCATCACGATCGCGGTGCCCGAGCCATCATCGTTAGCAGCTTCGCCCCAACCGATTCCGTCCATATGTCCACCGACGATGTACATCTCTTCGGGGTGTGTGGTGCCGACCTTCGTGCAGAACACTTCTTGGCGCTGACCGGGCTTACTCGGTTCAGAATTCAGCGCACGCAGTTTTTCATCGGGTTGCAATAGCGAATCGTTGTTCACACCCGCGCGCGTTTTGATGCCGCGTGCTTTGCCACCACCGGCGGCTGGCGGCTGCGGGCGCGGCGCTCCACCGGCAGCGCCAGTCGCAGGCGCCGCTCCCGCTGCGCGACCTGCGGCCGGCGCGGGCGAGTAATCGTACGTAATGCGTTCGGTGTTCGAGCAGCCGTAGCTCTTGAGCTGTGCTTCGATCCAGTCGATGGCTTTGCGATTCCGCTCGGTGCCTTGTCGACGATCACCAAACTGCGTAAGCCCCTTCACCGTGGCCTTGTACTTCTCGAGTTCCAAACGCGACACCATGACGGCGATGGGATCGGTCGAGTCGATCACAGTTGGCGTGTTCGGAATGACGCGTCCCTGCGCCGCAGCAGTTGCTATAACGGTTGTGGGCAGCGCGAGCGCGCCGCCCAGCGCAAGAGTGCGGAGGAGAGGTGTGCGAATCGGTGAAGCAGAGCGCAGTGTCAAACGCATTGGCGGAGACCGAAAAAGTCGTAGGGAGGACGGGCGCGATGGAGTGCACGCGCGTGCCAGCAAAGGTGCCTCGGCGACGTGGACCGGTCCAGTGTGGCACTTCAAACCATTCCCCACACAACGGAGTCTTAGCGGAGCGCGCTCGCGTTCGACCTCGTGGATGTTCGTCCCCTTCGACCCCCTCGTCATGTCGCAATACATCGCACCCACAATGGTTCACGCTTTGGCCCGTCGCAGCCGGCTTTCGATGGGGGTTGCAATCGTCGTGGGCGTCAACGCAGCGGCGTCTTCGCCGATGCCCGCGCAAACTGAACGGCATAGTCTAAGCGGACGCGAGTTGAGCATTTTCAACGTCGCAGGGCGCGTCACGATCGAGCGCGGCACGGGAAGCGAGGTGACTGTCGAACTCACGCGCGGCGGCAAAGATGCCTCAAGACTAAAGGTTGCATCGGGCGAGATCCGCGGACGCAACACGCTGCGCGTGCTGTATCCAGACGACAACGATGTGGTGTACAACGCAGACCGCGAAAAGAAGCTGAACAGCTCGTCCGACTTGCGTATCGATGCCGAAGGAACGTGGGACCAGAGCGGCAGGCGCGGCGACCGCAGCAGCCATCGCATTCGCCGCAGGGGCTACCCGCGGGCACTGCACCGTCGGGGATGATGGGAGGTGGGGCCTCACCGAGATCGGTGCCGCCGGGGCAGCCGACGCAGCCGTTGTAGCGCCGACCGTCGCTCTGGCAGCTCTGCGTGCCTTCGCCTCCGCCGAGACACGTGCAGACGCGCGTCTCGCCCGGCACGCAGCGCTGGGGGACGACAGCCAGGTCCTCCGGCTGCTGCGCCGTCGCTGGGCAGCCCGCTGCGCCGAGCGTCACCACGGACAGCGCGAGCCAAGCGACGCGACGGAGACCCATGCGCTAGGCCTCGCGTTCCTTCACGATCACCGAGTCGTCTTTCTCGCCGCGGAGCTCGCGGGCGAGCCGATCGATGTC
>JANXUN010000458.1 GCA_025356185.1 Gemmatimonadaceae bacterium | reverse complement strand
ATGGCGACGTCGCGATCGTGTTTGAGGTCGTGCGCGAGGTACACCGTGGCCATGCCGCCGGCGCCGAGTTCGCGGTCGAAACTGTAAGTGTCGCGAAGGGCGTCGTTGAGCCGATCTATCGTTGTGCGCAGAGGACCTCTGTCAGCGTTTGGTTCGGTAAACGGAGAACATCGCCAAGGTACGGTCGCACGCGACGCGGCGTAACAGAGAGTGCACCGAGTGAGCGCGCACAGAATCAGCCGTCTATCGCCTACCAGCCGCCGCCACCGCCTCCTCCCGAACTGCTGCTACTGCTTGAGCCGCCACCACCGCTCGAACTGCTGCTCGGTGCGGATATCGACGAAGACATTCCGCCGACGGCAGAGCCAAAGTCCATGCCGCCGCCCCCGCCCGAGAAACCACCACCGCCGCCGAACGCGGCGAGACTGGCGCCACTACTCGCAGAGCCCGAGCCGACACTGCTGCTCATCGACGACCCACTGACGGCCGTTCCCGTTGCGAGCGCGCCAAATGATTTGAACCATTTGTCTACTTGCGGGCCGAGTCCAAATGCGAGGAGATACGGGTACCACGCGTCGGACAACTGCGGTTGTGGTTTTGCCAGCTCGCGCTTGAACCAGTTTCGCGCGACGACCAACCGTTGACGCAACGCCGTACGCTCGGGCGACTGCGTTGAACGAGCGTTCGCCACGAGGCTGTGGCCGAGCGCCAGCAGCCAAACCGCGAGGGCCGCTAGCGTGGTCGCGCTGATAAGCCACACGTCGCGAACGACAAACCACGAAAAGACGGCGGCGAGTACCGCAAGCGGCACAAGCACGAATGCGCTGCGAAGCACAACATGTGTCACGGCATCGCGCCACCGTGTGGCAAGTGCGCGCGCCACGAGATACCACAGCCCGGTTATCGGTAGCACGAACACGACCGCAAGCCAGTCGAACCGATTCGCGACGATGCCAATCACCAGCAACACCACCGCAACGCCGACCAGTGCAAGCGTAATGCGTCGCGATTGTGCGTTTGCGGCGCGTTGCGTGGCGGCGTCAACGCCGGGCACGAGTCGCGCGACACTGGCTGTGAGCGCCGATCGTATCACCGACGCAGGATCGAATCCGGATTTGCGATAGTGCGCCTTCACGGCATCGGTGTCAGTTTGCAATCCTCCGTCGAAAAACAACTTGCTGATGAGCGCTCGCTCGTGCGGCTGGAGGTTGTCGCGTGCGACCTTGAGTTCGAGATGCAAGATGTGTCGCGTAAACATCAACATCTTTTGCGTCTCCACTCGACTCGCCAACTTGCCTTCTTGCACAAGGCGCGCGAGTAGCGCAGCCACCTCGGGCGCATCGGTGCGATTGTCCCACGCCGCGCCGACAACTTCGGGTGGTTGCGCAAACACTTGCGATTGTAGCCACTCTGGCGTGACCACATCCATCGACGCCGGCGCCGCAAAACGTCCCTGTCGCGCGGCTTGTTGATAGAGTCGCCCAACCAGCAACAGCATACCGCCTAAGGTCACAACCAGTATGGCGGTACGCGTCGTGCGGGACGCGTCGGTGCGCACGCTGCTTGGGAGCGTGGCGCCAACAAACGTGAGGGGCAACGTCACTACATAGCCTTGGCCCGGCGGCAACATCGTGGCCTCATATCGACCGGTGAAATCCGCCGGTGCGCGCCACGCAGAATCGAGTGTGAGTGTGACTGAGAAATGTGTGATCGCGCTATCACGGTCCGCGAACGCAAAATCGTGAGCAAGCTTATAGCGGCGCTCACCCGTATCATCGAGAATATTTCCGTACTCGTATCGCAGCTCGTAAATGAGCGTCGTCGAATCAAACGGCGGGTCCGACGGCAGTCGACTCCGCCAGCGCAGCGTGCTATTGCCAAACCACTTATAGCCGTCAACCACGTCGATGTTGTGGTCGGTCAACGCGTGTTCGGTATGCGTGGCACTGTCGATGCGCACGAACGCCGTCAGCGCCATCGTTTGACCGAACTGCACATTGAATTGTCGTTCGCCACCATTCCAATCGCCCGTCATTTTAAGCACTTGGCGTTCGCGAACGTGTAACCGGCCTCGGGCGTCGAGATGCGCGATCACGTCGATCGTGGGCCACGTTAGTACACGATCTTGCGCATCGGCTTGGCGAGCGATTCCGATGAGCAGAGCAGCGAGATACAGCGGCGAAAATCGTAGGAGGCGCATAGTCGCTAACAACGCATCATTCCCCGCCGAACGGAAGTGCAGATCACGCGTCACCTTTCGTCCGTGCGAGCGCCGTCCGCCCTAAAGAGGCCGTAAGCAAAAACTACGCGGCGGGAATGCCCGCCATCATTCGCAGTAGCGTGTCTTGTGTGGCGTTGGCGCCGGAGATCTCTCCAGTGACGACGCCATCGCGCAGTACCACTATGCGCGACGACAAGTGTAACAACTCGGGCAATTCGCTCGAGATAAGCAACACGGCCGCGCCAGCGGCTACGCGGGCGTCGATCCACGCGTGCAGCTCAGCCTTTGTCGCGACATCAACTCCGCGGGTTGGTTCGTCGAGCAGCAAAATGTCGGCCTCGGCGGCGAGCCACTTGGCCATCACCATCTTTTGTTGATTGCCGCCGGAGAGTTGCGACGCGAGCGCGCCGGGCGCAGCACGAACACGCAACCGCGAAAACGTTCTCGTGACCGATTCGCGTTCAGCGGCGCGATCAATCCACCCCGCGCGCGAGAGTGTATCGAGAATTGGCAACGTCGCGTTTTCATCGGCGCGCATGGTGAGCACGAGCCCCTGCTTTTTGCGATCTTCGGGAACCAGTGCCATACCGTGTTTCATTGCGTCGCGCACCGAATGAATTGCCACGCGCTTGCCGCGAATAAACACGTCGCCACGAGCAGTACGATCGAGACCAAACAGCGCTTGCGCGACTTCGGAGCGTCCTGCACCCACGAGTCCTGCAAGTCCAAGCACTTCGCCAGAGCGCACCGTGAACGAGACGTTGGAGAAACGACCCGGGGATGTGAAGTTCTGCACGCGAATGCGTTCTTCGCTCGGTTCGGCGCGCTCATGTATTCGCAGATATTGATCGACGCGACGACCAATCATTTGCGTCACGATATCGTCGTCCGTGATCGTGCTCGCGGCCTGCGTCGCCACGTGCGCGCCATCGCGCAGGACGGTCACCGCGTTGCACAGCGCGCGAATTTCGTGCATGCGATGCGACACGTACACGATGGTGACGCCACGCGACTGCAGGTGCCGGATAAGTTGCATTAACGTTTCGGTTTCTGGCGCGCCGAGGCTGCTCGTTGGTTCGTCGAACACAATCACTTTGGCGCCATCGCCGACCGCTGCGGCGATTTGCACGAGCTGCTGCTCAGCGATACTGAGCGAATTCATCGCACGATCGGGATCGATGTGCACGTCAACGGCGCTGAGCAACTCTTTGGTGCGCGCGCGAAGCGCGTCGCGATCAATAATGCCAAAGCGGCGTGGCAATGCGCCGAGACACAGATTCTCGGCAACCGTCATGTTGTCGCAAAACGCGAGCTCTTGGTGCACCATGGCGACGCCAGCCGCTCGCGCATCGCGCGGAGAACGAAAGTGCACGGCTTGGCCATCGAGATACACAGTACCGGTATCCGGTTGATGAATCCCCGCGAGCACTTTACCGATCGTGCTTTTCCCCGCGCCGTTCTCGCCGCACAGGGCGTGACACGCTCCCGAGCCTATCTCAAACGAGACGTTGTCGAGCGCGGTGATCCCGGCGAAGTGCTTCGAGATGCCGTCAAATCGAACGGCAGGCGTAGCAGACACTACTTGGGCAGCGCGATGTACTTGGGATCGACGTCGGTAAAGCCCCACTTTTGCAGCTGACGTGCCCACTCACCCAAGTTGTCTTTCGATACACGTACGAGATTCATCTGCACGTGTGCGGGCACGTCTTGTTTTTTGTATACGTGATCGAAAATCGTTTTGACTGATACGTAACCCCAGTCGTATGTGGGCTGCGCGAAGAGCACAGGCGCGAGTCCTTTCTCGACGTACGCGAGTTCGGCGGGCAGTCCGTCAACTGATACGATTTTTACGCGCTTCGGATCGAGATCGGTGAGCAGCGTTTGCGTGAACAGTGCCCATCCACCGATCATCGCGTAGCCTTGCACGTCGGGATACGCGTTCATCACGCGCAGCACTTCTGCGGCAGCGTCTTGCGGCGTCTCTGCGTGATAGAACGTGTTCGCGATCGTAATGCCAGGAAACGCCTTTGCGGCGTCTTTCGCGCCTTGCACGCGCATCTGCAGGTTCGGCGCATTCTGGTTGCCGCCAAAGATTGCGACCTTGCCCTTCCCGCCCATTTGCACAGCGAGTTCGTCCATCACCTGTTTGCCCATGGCTGCGTCGTCGCCGCCGTAAAACGAAAAACGCTTGGATGCTGGGACGTCGCTGTCAAATGTCATTACAGGAACGCCGCGTGCGACGGCCGCGTCAACGGCTCCGAGTACTTTACCGGCGTCGCTCGCTGATAACAGAATCGCGTTCGCACCGCCATCGACAGCCTGCGCGATGCGCTGTGCCTGCACGGTGCCGTCTTCGGTAGGTGGCGTGAGCCAATCGATTTTGACCGTCACGCCTTCGGATTTGGTGAGTTCAGCAGCGGCGGCTTCTGCGCCTTGTCGACCAGACAGAAATACTGGATTCGTTGAACTCTTGGCGATCATCGCGATCGTAAACGCTTTTCCTCCCGCCGCGGCGGCTGTCGTGTCTCCCGCGGCCTTGCTCTTGTCACCGCCGCATGCTGCAAGTAGTGCAGCGACAATTACGCCAGCTGCAAAGCGTGTGCGCGTGGCCGACGAAACTACGCGTGATGACATAATGCGTCCTTGATGGAGAGCGAAACGTGAAACAGAAGTGAAATGGAACGTGACAATGCGATTACGGAATAATCGTCGCGTTAGCGTGAACCGCGAAACGTACGTGCCAACAGACGCGAACCACCCTGATCAAGTACCACGGCACCGATCATCGCGCTGCCGATGATGATCCATTCGTAGTTTTGATCGAGCCGCAACGTGCGAATCGATTGACGAATCATGACGATGAGTAACGCGCCGAGCAGCGCACTCCATGCACTGCCCCTCCCGCCCGTCAAACTTGCCCCGCCGACAACGGCCGATGCGATGACGTACAACTCGTAGCCATTCGCGTCTGATGACGTTGCTGAACCATAAAATGCCGCGCCGAGGAACGCGGCGATACCAGCAGTCACGGCGGAGAGCACAAAGACGCCCATGGTGATGCGTCCGACGTTCAGTCCAGAAAAGCGACTGGCTTCGGCGTTGCCGCCGATCGCGAACACATGACGTCCCATCACGGTGCGCGTGAGGTAGATGCTCCCGACGATCGTGGTGCCGAGCATGACAAGCAATGGTACGGGATACAGCGCAGTACCGAGGCCCAACGATGCTTTGGCCAGTGCTGTGAGCGCGCTAGGCACCAAGATGCTTTCGGCATGACTCATCACGAAGGCGATGCCGCGCACAATCCACATTGTGCCCAGCGTGATAATGAACGGATGCACTTTGAGGCCAGTGACCATAATGCCATTGGCGAGACCGCACAGCAGGCTGACGCCGATGCAGGTGCTCATGCCAATAAGAATTGTTGCAGCGGGCGCCATGGGACCGACGGCGCGTAGCACCATCGCCATCGCGACACCAGAGAGTGCGAAGACGGCGCCCACCGAGAGATCGATGCCACCGGAAATGATTACTACTGTTGCGCCAACGCCCATAATCGCAAACGCGCTGGCGTCGGTCGCCATCTGTACCAGCGTGTGCGCGTTGAGAAAGTCGTTAACGACCTGCCCTGACAAGGGGTCGCGATGTGAACCGGCCGCGAGCGTCAACGCGGTGCCAAGCAGGACCAAAACCACGAGCAGACCAAACTGCTGCGATTTGACTGCGGAGCGGGCAAAGGAGGCGATCATTGTGAGGGCAGAAGCTATGGCCTCGCTCGCGATGGTGTCAAACGATCTTTGTGCTTGTGCGCCACCTTTCGAGCGCGCGTTCGGCGGCGTACTGTAGCGACGCACTTTGACCTCATCTCACGAGAATTCGATGGCTCTGATTCAGTTACGGTCCGCACGTCGGAAGGCGGCCGCGGCAAAGGCCCCCGTCGCGACAGCTCCGGCCAAGCGCGTCAAACCGGTCACCCTTGGGGTGATTGTTGGAAATCGCGGCTTTTTTCCAGGGCACCTGGCGCGCTCCGGGCGCGAAGAAATGCTCAACGCGCTCAAGGCGGAGGGGATCCGCGCAGTGATTCTTGGCGCGAGCGAGACGAATCACGGCGCAGTCGAAAGCCGAGACGAAGCCAAGGCGTATGCGGCGCTGTTTCAGCAGCATCGCGACACGATCGACGGAATTATCGTGACGCTTCCGAACTTTGGCGACGAGCGCGGTATTGCCGAAACGATACGCATGGCGGGACTAAACGTGCCGGTGTTGGTACACGCGGCGGCCGACGATCCGAAGCGCATGCTCATCGACAATCGGCGCGATGCGTTTTGCGGCAAGATGTCGGCGTGCAACGTGCTCACTCAGTACGGCATCAAGTATTCACTGACCACGTCGCACACCGTGCATCCCGATGCGCCCGAATTTCGCGGGGACCTGCGTCGGTTTGCGGCGGTGTGCCGCGTGGTGCGCGGACTGCGTGGCGCGCGCATCGGCGCGATTGGTGCCCGGCCTGCGGCATTTAAGACGGTGCGTTACAGCGAAAAACTATTGGAAGCGTCGGGGATCGCGGTTGAACCGATTGACTTGTCGGAGATTCTTGGACGCATCGGGCGTTTGAGCGATACCGATCGCGCCGTAAAAAAGAAATTGGCGGAGATGCTGTCGTACGTTGACGCGAGTGACGTACCG
>JANXUN010000449.1 GCA_025356185.1 Gemmatimonadaceae bacterium | reverse complement strand
GTGCGATTCTTGAGACCGCGTACCGTCGTTGCCGTCACAAAGCGATCGTCCGTGACATCGCGTTCGTCGGAATACACGAGAAAGAGTTCACTGCCGGGCGCATACTCCCAGCGATAGCGCAGGTTCGTACTGAACGCGCGGTCGACGGAGTTATACTGCAGCAGCGCGCTGAAGAACATCAACGCCGAGAAACCGTAATCGACGCGAGCACGCGCGAGCCTCGTAGTGAACGACGCGTTCGGTCGCTCGATGCGCGTGATGGTGAACGTCGGCTCGACGGCGAGCTGTTTGAGAATCGACACGCGCGCCGTCGAACCCGATGTGCCCGGGCCGATGGAGAGGCTACGAATAGTGCCGTCGTAGTAGTTCCCCGCTCTCGCCGTGATTGTGCCGGACACTCGGCGTTGTGAGCCGAATCCGTACGACAGCGAGACATCGGAAAAATCGTAGCTACCGACAGCGATTGCCGCGGGCGACCCCGACGGCGTGAATGGCGCCTTCAAATATTCGTAGTCGCGCGTGACATCGACGTTGAACAGATCGCTGCTCGCGAATTCTGCTCCCGCATGACCGCGCCACACGCGTGACTCAACGCGTCCCGTGCCATTCTGCACGTACTCCTCAGAACCCGTATACGTGAATTTGCGCACACTCGTCAAACTTGTCGGACGCGGACTATATCGCAGCTCGGCGAATGACCGATTGAAATCTGAACGCCGGCGAAAGCCCACTTGAGGATCGAAGTTGCTCCCTACCGACAAAAATTCCGCTTTCGCACCGTACAAATCGAGGCCATAGTCGACGCGCGCTTGATAGCTCTGATTGTTTCCACCCGCGTTGCTTACTTGCGACGTGTTGGTGGCCGCCCAATAGGCACCCGCGGTTAACGCCTGCGACAATAAAAACGCGGCGTCGGCGCCGTACGCGATGTTCGAGCCCGTGCCAGCCGTTGCGAGCGACCGATTGGTCGCCATGATGCCGATGGAACTGCGTTTGAGAATGTCGCGCTTGACGCGCAGCACGCTGAAGTTGGTCGGCAGTGTGTTGGACGCGGCATCGCCGCGCGTACCAATGTTCATCAGCCCTAGCGCATACGGACCAAGCTTGCCTGTTAAGCGTCCGCCGAGGTTGATCGGAATGACGGCGCCGTTATTGAGTCCAATGCGTCGCGTGTAGAACAACACGGGAGTGTCGCTTCCACTGGTGCTACTCAGCACACCGCTACCACCGCTCGCAAAATCAAAGATGCCGCGTCCTTCAAGAAAGAAGTCGCGCTTTTCGGGAAAGAATAGACTGAATCGCGTGAGGTTGATCTGTTGTTCGTCGATTTCGACCTGTGCGAAGTCGGTATTAACCGTGAGATCGGCCGTGAGATTCGGCGTGACCGCGTATTTCACATCACCACCAACTTGACCCGTGAGCACGTTGGTCTTGTCTGGCGCGCGCACGCGATCTGTTGTCGCGCGTGACACGAGGTACGGTTTGAGCTCGATGTTCTTGCCCGCCTCAGGCAAATCCAATCCAACAAGCGTGCCGCCGGCCGACACGCGATTGAGCGCTTGAGGGCCAGCGAGAATACGCGGCACTGGCGTGAGATAGTCCCATTCGTTTTTGTGTCGAACCGAGCGGCGGATCTGCACGCCCCACGTTTGGTTCGCGCCAGCGCGATACCGCAGCGACTTAAACGGAATCGCCATCTCGATGGTCCAGCCGCCGTCAAAGCGTCCAGATTTCACGCTCCACACGGGATTCCAGTCGGTGTTGGATCCGCCTTCGTCAACAACGGAGTAATCTGCGCGCGCACCAAGTGGGTTGGCGTAAAAGGCAAAGCCGCTTCGCCGATCAAAAAATGTGTCGAACAGCACGCCAATGTGTTCGTTGTTGCGCAGACCGTTGGTGTCGCGACGTAATTCGTTGACGACCCAATCCGACGGCGGAGCCGATTCGTAGCATTTACACGACAGATAAATGTTGGTGTCGTCGTAGGTGATCCAGATATCGCTACGCTCGGTCGCCGGTGCGCCCGCGTTCGGTGCGACTTGAATCAGTCCGTCAAATGGTAACTCGTGTTTGTACACGTCTTCATCCAGCACACCGTCCAGCGTAAGCGGCTTGCTGAGTTTGATCGCTCTTATCGTGGCGTGTCCCGCATTGTCGCGGCTGATCACGGCGGGCGCGACCGGCGGCGGCACGTCGACGGTAGACGATGGCTGCGCGTACACGGAACCGACGCACAGAGCGAGGAGCGCCGTCGCGGCAGCAAGGGGGCGAATCGTCATGCTAGTTCGCTTTCGGGATGGATAACGCCTTCATGTTCGACCAACGACAGCGGCGTGCCGTCTCGGAAACACGGTACTTGGACGTGGCCACGCGATTGTCGCCAGGCGAGCCGATCGCGCACACTGGGATGCGCAGTCACGCGAGGGCGTGGTGGTGGTCGTCGGCGCAGGTCATGCGACGATAATAGCGCCTACACATGCACTGCGCGAAAGAAGAACACCGCGACTCGCACGCGATGCGCTGCGCTGCGCGTTGGCGATCACGGCAGCGGCGATCCAGGAATAACCTCGCGCAGCCACTGATCGATTGGCGCAACGTCGATGGGACCCTGTCGTTCTCGCAGCGGCGCGTCGCACAACAAGAGGAGGCGCGCGTCAGGATACTCGTCGTGGAACGCAAGCAGGCTGCGCCGATCACTTGGTCGTAGTACAGAGCCGGATTTGACTTCGATCGCTGTGAGTTCATCGCCGACCTCCACAACAAAATCGACCTCGGCACCTGCGCTGGTTCGCCATGTGGTGAGCCGAGCATCGCGCGTGTGGTCGCACCATGCGGTGAGGTGTTGATACACGATTCCTTCGCGCGCGGCACCGACCGCATCTGGCGCTCTCCGTGCCGCTTCGGAAGAAAGCAGTGCTTGCGCGATGCCCGAATCCGCGAGGAACAGTTTCGGTTGCGCGGCCAGTGCGCGACGCGATGGCCGACGACTGTACACTGGTACTCTGCTGATCAGCAGCATCGACTCCAATACATCGATCCAGTCGATCACCGTGGACTTGGGTACCTCGGCCAGTTGCGCGATTGCCGTGGGACTGAGCACGCGCGCGTGTGACAGCGCGAGTTGCTCTAGCGCTCGCGAGAACGCGGCAACCTGCCGGACGCGCACCTCGGCTCTGACCTCATCGACTACGGCGACGTTCGCATAGTCAGTCAGCGCGGTCTCGGCGTCGGGCGACGTCCAGACCACCGGAATGAGGCCGTAACGCTGCGCACGTTCGATGGTGAACGCGTCACGCAATTCCGCCGCAAGAAATGTCGGCATGATTTGTTTGCCAGCACGGCCGCCCAGCAAATTCAGTCCTGTTCGTCGAACGAACCGTGCGCTGGAACCGGTGAGCAGAAAGCGCCGACGTGAATCGCGATCAATCGACTGGTGAACGACGTCGAGCAGTTCAGGTACCCGACCGATCTCGTCGATCACGATCCATCGATCGGACGGCTCCGCGGTCAGCATCGCGTGTAGGCGTTCTGGTCCAGCGCTGAGAATGCGCGCGAGTGGTCCTGAGCGCAGGTCAAATGACAGTGCGTCGGGGAACCATTGGCGAGCTATCGTCGATTTTCCGGTGCCTCTCGGACCGAGCAGGAACGTGGACCGCACCGGCGGTGGAAGCAGCCGTGGCAGCTCCGGAAGTGAGGCGATGAACGGTTGCATGTTACAAATTAGACGGTACAACCATCCAAATCAATACGAAATAGACGGATTAGCCGTCTAGTTTAACGATTTTTGGATTCGGCGCTGCTTGCACTGCGCACGTATACTTCACTATCTATACGTACACATATGAAAACCAAACTCACCGTCACCATCGATCGCGACCTCCTGCCAAAGGCCAAGCGCTACGCTCGGTCGCGCGGCGTCTCGCTGTCCGAAGTGATCGAAACGAGCTTGCGGCAGTTAAGCGCCGACACCGCGGCTGAATCCTTCAGCGCGCGGTGGCGAGGGAAATTCATGTCGGTAGAGCCATCTACCGAGGCCGAAGACCCGCGCCGAGCCGCACTCGCGAAGAAGTATCTGTGATTGTCTTGATTGACACGGATGTGTTGATCGACCTAGCGCTCGATCGACAGCCCTTCGCGAGCGATGCAGCAGCGCTGTTAGACGCGCTGGAGCGCAAGAATGCGCGCGGATTCGTAGCATGGCATACCATTTCGAATTTTTACTACCTCGTCGCAGCGAAGCGCGGAGTAACTGCAACGCGCCAGTTCATCGACGAGCTTATCGAGTTTGTGGATGTTGCGCCAACGACCACCGCGGACCTTCGCACTGTTTCGAAGCTGCCGTTGAAAGACTTCGAAGACGCGATGCAGGTTGGGGCAGCGCTCGCTTGTGCGGCTGAGTGTATCGCGACGCGCAATGTGCGCGACTTCAAAAACTCGCCGGTGCCGGCGATGTCGCCATCGCGCATCGTGTCGCACATCTCGTAACGCTTCGCCGGGACGACGTTGTAAACCTGTCGTTACCCCGAGCGCTTTTGCAGCTTCGCAATACGGTCGCGCGCGTCTTTCACCGCGGGTTGAAGCGCCGCGTCGGCGTTTTTCCAGAGGTCGACAAAGTCACCGTAGCGCTGCAGCGCGCGCTTGGTGTCGCCCTTGGCTTCGTACAGTTCGCCAAGGCGGCGAAAGGCCCGAGCGCGCTCGCGGAATTCGAGGTTTACATCGAACGTTGGCGTCGAGAGGTACTTCTCGTACCAATAGATCGTTGAGTCTTGCTGTTTGAGCGCGTCAAACGCGCGCGCCAGTCGCGGATACACGCACGACGCGCACTGGCCAACATCACCTGCACGAAAATGTGAGAGTGCTTCGCTGGCTTTGCCCTCGGCGAGTGCGATCTCACCGCGCGCCGTTTCGATGAGCGGGCGTTGTGCGCGGGCGAAGTCGGATGGTACATCGCGCTGCCATGCATCAACGTCGCGGCGGGCTTCGGCAATTTGTCCGGCGGCAAGACGCGCATCGATCACTTCGGCGTACGACTTGTCGAGCGCAGGCAGTGATGACCACTTCACCGACGCCAGCCCCGAATCGAGCATCGCGGCGGCGTGCGCGCGATCGCCGACAAACGCTGCGCGCCACAGCGCTTCGAATGCGACGCTTTGCGCACTCAGCCTTCCGATGTCTTGCTCGCGAGTGATTGCGCGGCGTTTTGTCTCAAGTGCCGTCGCAGAATCGATACGCCCAGCTAACGCCATCGCCGAACGAAGATTGGTGTAACCCGGAAGGCGGGTGAGTTCGCCCGAGGCAACCGACAGACGATCGCGTGCGTTTTGCGCGATCGAGTCGACATCCATGATTGCGAGTGCGATGTTGTTTCGGACACCAATTGCATTGACGGTCATGCGCCCGACAAGGCTATCCGCGCGTCGAGACAACGCCCGCGCCTCGGACAGTTTGCCAAGTTTGAGTAACGCCGCGCTGTAGTTGGTGACGCCTACAATCATCTGGCGGCGTTCGAGTTCGTCGTCCGCAATCACGGCGAATGTGCGTTCGGCGAGTTCATCCTCTCGGAGTGCCCTATAGATAAGTCCTTGCTCGTTTCTGATCACGAAATTGTTTGGAAACCGCCGGAGCGCTTCCTTTGTTACGGTCATCGCGCCATTCAAATCTCCGATGGCTCGAAGGTAAACCGCCTCTTGGAAGAACCGGACTGCCTTACTTGGATTGTGATCGCGAAGTCGATAGCCCTCGCGTACGGCTCGGAGTGCCTCGTCTACACTCAGGTTGCCGTTGCCGAGTGCCGCGCCCAACATATGCCAGCCCATGACAAAATTCGAGTCGATGCCGAGAGCGAGGCGCAATTTTTTTGCCACTGTCACATAGTCTCGGCGACCAAAGTACTCCTGAGCTTCAACAAAGAGTCGTGCGGCGTCCGGCGACGTACCAAACAGGCGGCCGCTCACCTGCGGCGGCGGCACCTTTCCAACGTTGCGCAGCGCCCCGGCCAACGTTGCCGACGTCAGTGTTGCCGTCGCGCCGGTAAAGTCTGCGGCCGAGTTTGCTGAGGCTTCAACACGAAACAGCACACTATCGTTGCGGCTCGCGTAACCTTCCGCCACCAATAGCGTGCCATTTGGTGTGCGCGCGATGGTGTGCACGACATAGGCGTTAACACCCAAATCGCGAATTAACTGTTTGAGCGAGTCAACAGATTGCGTCGCGGGGTAGTCGAGACTTGCGACAATTGACGCAATCTGATCTGGCGTTCGCAGTACAATGCGACGGTCGCTTTGCAACGACTTGATTTGCGCAGACACAATCGTGCGTGCCAGCAGACTGTCTTGTCGCTCTGCCACCACTGGCAGAAACGCGATACCTAAACGCGACGAATCGGCAAGCGTCGTCAGCTTCGCAGCACTCGGCGCATCAGTTGTGCCGCGATTCTTAAAGAAAATGCCAAAGGAAGTTGCTACTGTGAGCAACGCCACTGCCGCAAAGGTGAGTGCCCGCGGTGAGCGCACACCCGACGCAACAGGTGAAGTGCCTGACGTAACCGTGATGCTATCGAGCTTCGCAAGCACGGCCGCCGCGCTCGATGGTCGTTCATTCGGATTCTTGGCAAGGCACGACATGATGACTGCCGCTACGTCGGCGCTGACTTCGTTGCGGTATGTCACGATTGACGGTGGCACGGTCGCGATATGCGCCGCCATTAACTCCGTTGGCGTGCGCGCATCAAACGGCCCACGTCCGGCCAGCATCTCATACATCACCAGCCCGGCTGCGTACAGATCAGCACGACCGTCCACGCTGCCGTCACCGGCTGCCTGCTCCGGCGCCATATACGCTGGCGTTCCAATCGCGAGCCCAACTCCCGTCATGGTTGCACCACTCACACCGGTACTCGCACTCACCGCTTTCGCGACACCAAAATCGAGCGTTACCGCGCGCCGGCCCGTGAGCATGATGTTCTCGGGCTTGATATCGCGGTGTACAATGCCGCGACCCTGCGCGTATTCCAGCGCTTCCAACAGATCACGCCACAAGCGCACCGCTTCGTCTATTGGCAGCGGACCACGCGCGAGTCGTGTGCGCAGCGACTCGCCTTCGA
>JANXUN010000361.1 GCA_025356185.1 Gemmatimonadaceae bacterium | reverse complement strand
CAGCTTCGTGGTCCTGTAGCCGGCGGGCTGAATCACGGGGAGGGCCAGGCATCTAGGTTGAGGGCGAGGGAGGGTGCTCCCCGTCAATGTCCTTCGGCTGTGCGGCTGGGACAGACCCTCAAATCGGGGCAAGCTCAGTTCAAGTACAGTCGCTAACACGCTCACATGTTATCGCGACTTCGGAGATTTCATCATGAATGACCAGGGAATGCAGACGAGATACGGCAGCGCTCTTACGGTCGATGCGTTTGTCGCGAAGGCGAAGACCAATTGCGAGCTGTGGGAGTCATATGCCCGGCGCGCCACGGCCGACACAGAACTGGTGGCCCGCGTCAATCGTCTCACGTCTCAGCGGTTTCTGCTCGTGCTGCTCGAAGACTGGTGCGGAGACGCGGTGAATACCATTCCGGCACTCGCGGCGCTCGCCAGCGCCTCAGAGACGCTCGACCTGCGCATGCTTGAGCGCGGACCCGAAGCTCTTGCCGCCTGACCGCGTGCCAAACCGGTCTCGAGCGGCTCCAACTCAGGTTGCTTTACGCGTTGTAAATTTTGTCGTGGCCAAGTAACCTTCAACAGTTCATTCGCTGTCCGCCCGCCCGCGAGTTCGAAGTCGCGCTACACTGGCGGCCTTCATGCGTCATCAAGTCGCTTGAATCAGACCTCTATCACCGGCCCCCGATGCGCCTTAGTCTCAGAGTTATCTCGCTAATAGCTGCACTCGGCGTCATCGCTAAAGGTGCGTATGCGCAACCCTCTCGCGCAGACTCCGCTGGTGCAGTTGCGGCCGTCGAGCAGTTCCATGGTGCTCTCGCTAGTGCCGACTCGGCGCGTGCCATGTCGCTGCTCGCCGATGACGTAATGATTCTCGAGAGTGGTGCGATTCAAACGCGCAGCGACTATCTCGGTGGCCACCTGAACGCTGACATGAAGGCAAGCCAGGGATCGAAGGGTGTACGCACCGTCATCAAAGCAACCGTCGTAGGCGACGCAGCCTATATCGTTGCGAAAACAGTCACTCCGCCCACTGGCACTGATCCAGCCGCAACAGGATCAGAATCGGCGGAGTTGATGGTGTTGTCACGCGTTTCCGGCGTGTGGAAGATTCGCGCCGTGCATTGGTCGTCGCGCCGTCGTCGAGCATGAACATGCCACGAGCGCTTCTCGCCCTTGTCGCGGTAGTCGCAGTAACCACAGCCGTGCGCGGAACGGAACCTCCTGCGCCTGCGCGCACGGCGACCGTGGACAGCATCGTAAGTCCTGCGCGCCCGGGAAGTGCGGAACCGTTTCTCACGGTCGGTGCAGACAATCGCGTGTACATGACCTGGCTTGAACCCACATCTCCGGGGCATGCGCTACAGTTCTCCGTCTTTGACGGGACTGCATGGACACCAGCAAAAACCATCGCTACGCGCGAAGATTTCTTTGTGAACTGGGCAGATTTTCCCTCTATCGAAGTGCTCGGCAACAATCGATTGGCGGCGCATTGGTTGCAGCGAACTGGGCGGAGTACCTACGCGTACGGCGTTCGCATTGCGCTGTCACAGGACGCTGGTACGACGTGGGGCACACCGATAACTCCTCATCGCGACAGCGCGCAATCGGAACATGGATTCGTTGCGATGTGGAACGAACATGGCACGCTCGGCGCTGCGTGGTTAGACGGTCGTAAGTTTAAAAAAGACGATCACGATGCCGCAAACGAAATGATGCTTGTGTCAACCACCGTGAGCGCGGCCGGAAAACTTGGCGCTGAAGTGCGACTCGATGAGCGCACGTGCGACTGTTGCCAGAATGCAGTCGCAGTTACCAGCAGTGGTCCAGTCATTGCCTATAGAAACCGTTCTACCGAAGAAATTCGCGACATCTATGTCACACGCCGTGTTGGGGGAAAGTGGACTACCGGAGTTCCTGCCTACAGCGACAACTGGAAAATTGCGGCCTGTCCGGTCAACGGACCGGCGTTATCCGCACAAGGAAACCGCGTCGCATTGGCGTGGTTTACAGCGCCGGGCGATAGCGGTCGCGTGAACGTCGCATTCTCGGACAATGCTGGTGCAAAATTCGGTTCCCCGATTCGGGTGGATGATGGTAAACCATCGGGTCGTGTTGATGTCGCGCTCACACCCGATGGTGGTGCCCTTGTAACCTGGGTGGAGCGGATCGGCGGAGACACCGCAGCGGTTCGCACCCGTCGCATATCGAAGGAGGGCAAGGCCGGCACTGCTACAACGATTGCCTCCTCGTCGGCAGCTCGCGCGAGCGGTTTCCCAAAAGCGGTGATCGCTGGTAACAATGTGATGTTTGCGTGGACGGTTCCCACTCGGCCGTCGAGCATACGTGTTGGTCGCGCGCCGCTCGCCGATTTCAAATGAAGCATTTGCATCGTTCTTTCGTTGTATGCACGCTGTTGATCTTCACCGGCGCGTGTGCGCCAAAGGAATCAGCATCTTCGTCCGCGGCTGGAGATGGACGCGTTGAAGTTGGATTGGCTGCGCCGTCGTACGCTGCCATGTCGCTCAACGGTGACTCGGTGACATTGGCCGGACAACGCGGTAAGGTTGTGCTGCTCAACGTCTGGGCGACGTGGTGCCACCCATGTCGTGCAGAAATACCGGAACTGCGTGCGCTTCACGATCGTTATCAATCGCGCGGGCTGGAGCTCATCGGGGTCAGCGTTGACACCGATGGAACGGATGATGCGATTCGAAGCTTCATGAGTGAATTCTCGATGACGTTTCCCGTGTGGCGGGATCCCGACGAGCGCATCTCAACAAAATTTCTGACCGTCGGCGTGCCTTCAACTTTTCTCATTGACAAGCAGGGCATTCTGCGCTGGCGAAAAACGGGGCCGATCGCACCAAACGACACGTCGCTGAAATCTGCCATCGACCGCGCGCTGGTACCGTGACGTGCAGACAGCGTCGATCGGGCTCGGCATAAGTTTTACTGCGGGCGTGCTGAGTTTCCTCTCGCCTTGTGTGCTGCCACTTATCCCCAGTTATGTCAGTTTCATTACGGGTATGAGCCTCGACGACGTGCAGCGTTCGCGTCGGGCGGTACTGGTTAACTCACTGCTTTTTGTTCTGGGTTTCACGCTGGTCTTCATGGCTCTTGGCGCAACTGCGACGGTGGTTGGGCGCATGTTCCACCAGCAGCGCGCGTGGATTGGACGGGTTGGCGGCATTCTCGTAATCGTGCTCGGTCTGTATCTGCTCGGCGTGTTCAACATTGGAGCGTTCGCTCGCGAGCGCCGCGTGCACGTTGCGAACAAACGGGTTGGCTATTTTGGCACCGTGCTCGTCGGGATGGCCTTCGCTGCTGGTTGGACGCCTTGTATCGGTCCCATTCTCGGTGGCGTGTTAACGTATACCGCTAGTTCCGCCGATCTCAATCGAGGTTTGTTGCTGTTGTTCGCGTACTCGATCGGCTTGGCGATTCCGTTTCTGTTGGCGGCGCTCATGATCGAACGGTTCATGGCAGCCTTCACGCGCTACCGTGCGGCCCTCAAGTGGATGTCGCGCGCATCTGGTGCGTTGCTCGTCGGCGTCGGCTTGTTGATGATTACTGGAAGCATGACGGTACTGTCCACGTGGATGCAGCGCTGGACACCGGACGCGTTGCTGAACCGGCTGTGACGCTTCCTGGAAGTTAGTACTGTTTGCACCACGTGTTTTTATCACTATTCCACTGTGGCGAGGTTTCGTGAGCAAAGAAAGAAAGAGTGACGCTCCGCTTCAGGAAACGCTGCGCCTTTCGGCAACCGGCGCAGCCATGCTGCTCGGAGACTTGGAGCATTCATTGATGGACGCAGTGTGGACGCTGGGCCGCCCGGCAAGCGCGCGGGAAATCCACCAGCGTATCGCAAAGGGTCGGCGCATTGAACTCATCACGGCAGTTACCGTGCTCAATCGGTTGGTCACACCGAAGAAGCTGTTGCGGCGCGAGAAGATCGATGATCTGCTGCACTACTCGCCAACGTTGTCGCGAGACGAATTCATGCAACGTTCGTCGCGACACGTGGTAGAACGCGTCTTGGCGCTCGGATCAGAAGCAGTAGCGGCGTCGATGGTTGACGTGTTGGCTGAACGCAACCCTGATCTGCTGGCGGAACTTGGACGTCTGGTTCGTCGTCGCATTCGGGACGACGCGAGAGAGAAATAGTTCGCACCAATTGAGGAAACCGATGCAGAACGCGCGCGAAATCCATCTCACACCAAAACTCGTACGCCGCGAACAGGGTCGGCGGCGAATCGTGTTGCTGAGCATTGCGGCGCTGATCGTGCTGGGAACGAGTCCAGTCTTTGGCCATCATCTTGCCTCACGGGCCGAGGTGTTGCTCGCGGGGCATGACCACCTCTTCAATCTTTGTCTGATAGCGCTGCACGCGCTGCTCGCACCGGTCCATGGAGTATTCCATTTACTCCTTGGCGGAGGCATCCTGTACGCAATCGCGGGCCGCGTGCGCGCTGCCCGTCGGTCATGGCAAACGCTGCGTGCGCTCGAATCGTTTGAACCGAGCGGCTCCAGTGAGCCCTTTGCGACAGCAATTGCACATGCCGGGGTAACTTTATCGTCGGTGCGCATTGTTCGTGGTCTGCCCGTTCCAGCCTTTACTGCCGGATGGCTGCGTCCGCGCATTTTCATGGCCGCGCGGCTGCCTGATACGCTTACAGTCGACGAGGTGGCAATGGTGGTGGCGCATGAAGGTGCGCATGCGCTGCGTCGCGATCCGCTGCGACTTTCGCTGCTACGCTTCCTTGCCGAAACCTTGTTTTATCTACCGGCGCTTCGTCGGCTCGCTAGTGATATGGCCGATGAAGCAGAAATTTCGGCGGATGATTTCGCAGCGGCCAAAGCGCGGGATGGAGCAACAACGCTGGCATCGGCAATCGTGAAGCTCGCGGATTGGACAACAAGCCAACCGCACGCCACTAATGCGCTTCCCCAAGGAATCACCGGTTTTTATCGGCCCGACCTGGTCGAGAGGCGCGTCCGTCGACTGCTAGGTGAGGACGT
>JANXUN010000356.1 GCA_025356185.1 Gemmatimonadaceae bacterium | reverse complement strand
CAGCTTCGTGGTCCTGTAGCCGGCGGGCTGAATCACGGGGAGGGCCAGGCATCTAGGTTGAGGGCGAGGGAGGGTGCTCCCCGTCAATGTCCTTCGGCTGTGCGGCTGGGACAGACCCTCAAATCGGGGCAAGCTCAGTTCCCCCTCTGCCAATATGCAGTGAGACGATTTCCATCGCCTAATTAGTGAGCATATTCTGGGGGCGCAGGAGGTCGCACTGATGTCGAGTTCATCCAGTAGTCCGGTCGTCGAAACGAGTGTCACCGCGCGGTCCGGTCGTCGGCGGTTGACGGTCGAATACAAAACATGGCTCGTGCAAGAAGCCGAGCGCCTGCGCGGCAGCGGCGATGTCGGCGCGTTGTTGCGTCGCGAAGGCGTGTACTCCTCGCAGCTCGCGACGTGGCGGAAGCAATACGCGGCCGGCGTGCGGCACGCGCTCTCGCAGAAGCGTGGCCCCAAAGAGAAGCAGACCGCCGCGACCGCGGAGGTGCAGCGGTTACAGCGCGAGAATGACAAATTGCGCGCGCAGTTGGCGCGCGCAGAGTTGTTGATTGATATCCAAAAAAAGTGGCAGCGCTGATGGCGGCGTCCACGACCGAGCCACCTGGCAGTGTCACGTGACGCCGGTACTCGCGATGCAGCAAGCGCCGCTGAGCATGAGCACCGTGAGTGCGGCGTTGGGCGTACCGCGTGCGACGGCGTATCGCTGGCAGCGACCGGCATCGCCAGCACGCCCGTGTGGACGAGGCGCGTCGCCACGCGCGCTCACGCCGTGTGAGCAGACGGCGGTGTTGATGCAGTTGCAGAGCGCGCGGTTTGTCGATTGCGCACCGGCGCAGGTGTATGCGACGCTGCTCGAAGAAGACACGTATCTCTGCAGTCCGCGCACGATGTATCGCGTGCTCGCGGCGTATGACCAAGTGCGCGAGCGCCGCGCCCAGCGCACGCATCCGACGTACGCGGTGCCGCGCTTGATCGCGACGCAGCCGAACACCGTGTGGACGTGGGACATCACGGAGCTCAAAGGCCCGCGCAAAGGCGATCAGTACAAGCTGTATGTCGTGCTTGATTTATACAGTCGCTATGCCGTCGCATGGATGCTGGCGTCCCGCGAGTCGGTCGCCCTCGCACAGCGATTGATCACCACCGCATGTCATCGGTACGGCATCACGCGGGAACAACTCACGGTCCACAGCGATCGCGGCAGTGTGCAAACGGCGAAGGACTGGCACGCGCTCTACGAAGATCTCGGGATCGTCCGCTCGCTCTCGCGGCCGCGCGTGAGCAACGACAATCCGCATTCGGAAGCGCTGTTTAAAACCACGAAATACGCGCCGACGTATCCCGGGCGCTTCGCCAATTTCGCGCACGCCGAACACTGGTGTCGCACGTTTTTTCAGTATGACAATCACGAGCATCGCCACTCGGGCATCGCGTATTGCACGCCCAGCATCGTGTTTCACGGCCACGCCCCAGCGCATCTCGCGCAGCGCGACGTCACCCTGCGCACCGCGTTTCTGCAGCATCCCGAACGCTTCGTGCACGGTGCACCCAAACCATCCACCCTGCCCACCGCAGTCTACATCAATCGCGCAGAGGCACACACCGTCGTCGTCGCACAGTAAACTTTCATCCCGATCGTCTCATGTTCATTGACAGGTTCCGAACTGAAGCAGAAACTCGGATTCCAGATCGAGCTGCTCTACGAAGTAATCCCATCTTTCCGGGCCAGATTGATCTTTGCTGCTGAGCAGCGACTCCGGCCCGCGGTTCATCGCCAGCGTTACCAAGGGGCTCAGGATCCGTGGTAGTTATTGAGACTCTCGCCTCACTGGTCCCGCGGCGGCCTCGCACAACAAGGCGCCAGCTAGAGCCGGCCTTGATGGCACGATCGATGGCTGTAGAAATTGGTATTGCTGGCATGTCCGTGAGGGTCGATTGGGTCTGCATCACGCCCCAGCTAAGCCGCTAAGGGGCCACAAGAGGGGTGTAGGCAAAGACAACACAGCGTCTGCGGCGCGTGCCGATGG
>JANXUN010000341.1 GCA_025356185.1 Gemmatimonadaceae bacterium | reverse complement strand
CCAAGGTCGTGCTCGACGAGGATCGTGAGCGCATCGAAGTCGTGGTGCCGGACGCGCAGCTGTACAAGTCATCGCGCTTGGCGTGGTGATCGCATCACTGCTCGCCATCGCAGGTGCGATCTTCGCGCCGCAGCTGTTGCGTATGATGGGTGCAAGCGACGACGTGCTCACAACCGGCACCACATTTACCCGTGTCATGCTGGGTGGGAGCATCACCGCGTTTCTGCTGTTTATCGTGAACGCGACGTTTCGCGGTGCTGGCGATGCAGCGGTGTCGATGCGCGTGCTGTGGTTGGCCAACGGCATCAACATCGTGCTCGGACCGTTGTTGATCTTTGGCGTTGGGCCATTTCCGCGTCTGGGCGTGACGGGCGCGGCAGTTGCGACGACCATTGGTCGTGGGACCGGCTTGGTATTTGCGCTGTGGCGATTGCTTAAAGGCAGTGGACATTTGCAAGTCCTGCGGCGCCATCTCGTGATTGAAACCGCGACGATGAAGACGATGCTGCGCATGTCGGTCAACGGCACGTTTCAAGTGCTCGTTGGATCGCTGAGTTGGATCGTGCTTGTGCGCTTCATGGCAGCATTCGGTAGCTCCGCGATGGCAGGCTACACGATCGCGGTTCGCATGGTCATGTTTGCGATGCTCCCCGCATGGGGGCTTGGCAACGCGGCGGCGACGATGGTTGGGCAAGCACTGGGTGCAAAGAATCCAGATCGTGCCGAACGCGCGGTGTGGACTGCGGCGCGTTACAACGTCGCGTTTCTCGGACTGATGGGGCTGATCTTCGCGCTATTTGCACCGGAGATCGTGCGAGGATTCACCGTCGAGCTGGCCGTCGCCGACGTAGCGGTGCGCGGATTGCGGGTGATGGCGCTGGGTTTTCCGTTGTTTGCCTTCGGTATGGTGCTGACGCAATCGTTTAACGGCGCGGGCGATACATCGACGCCCACACGCATCAACATCGGCGTGTTCTGGTTGTTTGAGCTGCCGCTGGCGTGGGCGCTCACGCGATTCACCAGCTTCGGACCGCTCGCAATCTTTGGATCGATCACCGCGGCGTACTCAATGCTCGCGGGTGTCAGTTATTTGATGTTTCGACGAGGATCATGGCGTACGCGACACGTCTAACGTGGTGAGCAGTGTGCCTTTGTTGGCGAACGGCCACGTCGCCCCATAGCGCAGGTCGTTGACAACCCATTTCCCCGCTTGCTGCACAACGACTGCGGTGTCGGTCCATCGTGCCGCAGGTCGTTGGGCATCATTTGAAAATTCGATGGGCACGCGAACGGGCGCGACGCTATCGAGCGCCGGCATCACGCGAAATGCCGTCGGTCCTTCAATCATGCTTGAGAACACGTCGCCGTCGGCAAATGGCGGCTTATCGCCCGGCACGCGTTGTCTCTCGGCCGTGCGTTGCGAATCCGCCGACGCCAGTGCGCGTGTCAGTGACGCAGAGAGAAAGGGAGCCAGCGCTTGCAGTTCCCCGGTTGTTGGCACTGCGCGCACGCCGAGCGCGTCGCGCATGGTGAGCAGTTGCATGACGATGTCGGTTTGACTCGCGGGACGATCGCTACGGCAGGCGACGCTCGCGATGCTGAACAGCGTCAGACATGCGAGTGCACGTCTCACGGTTGCGGCGCCGAGTACCCTGCACCGTGCAGCGCGCGGCCAGGCTTTGCACCGGTGTGTTTTCCGTCGACCCACACCGCGACACCGTTCACAAATACGCGACTCACGCCGGTTGCGATCTGATGAGGCGCGCTAAACGTCGCCCGATCGATCATCGTGGCGGGATCGAACAGCACAAGATCGGCGAACATCCCTTCTTTGATCATGCCGCGATCGCGCAGTCCAAGAATCTGCGCCGTCGACCACGTCATTTTGCGCACGGCTTCTTCAAGCGAAAACAGTGAATCGGTGCGCACGAATTTTCCGATCATTCGCGCAAACGTGCCATACGACCGCGGGTGCACGAGCGCCTGTGTCGTATCAGGATCAAATCCGCCGGCGTCGCTGCCCACAACCACCCAGGGCCTGCTCAGCATCCGGGCGACGTTCGCGTCTGACATACCGAAGGTGATTTTCCCCAGCGCGTTGTTTTCGCCAATGGTGAGCGCGATAATCGCATCGGTCCACGAAAGTTCAAGTGATTTCGCAATCGCATCAAGTCGCAAGCCCTCAAATTTTTTCCACTCGGGCTTTTTGAATCCTGCGATTTGATACGCATCCGGCGGATTTTGCTGACACAACGCCGGCGCGGTCGGAGATGGATCCGTCATCTCTTTCTTGATGCGCGGTAACAGCGACGCATCTTTGAGACGATCTAACAGTTTGCCGTCGGCATGCACCCATCCGGGAATACACGACGCCAGGTTGTTGCCCGACGCAGGATACGTGTACATCGTTGCTTTCACGTCCTGCCCGGCGGCGCGCGCCGAATCGATCTTGTTGATCGCGGGCGCTGCAAGTGGCCAGTACGCGCGACCCGATGCTTTAAAATGATAGATCACCACTGGTACGCCGCCATCTTTGCCAATGCGAATTGCTTCGTCCATCGCTGAAAGCAATTCGTTTTCTTCGGAGCGAATGTGCGTGATGTACGTGCCGTGCAACGGCGACATCGCCTTTGCGTTTTCTATCAGCTCGGGCGTGCCGGCATACGATCCCGGTGGATAGATCAACGCACTTGAAATGCCGAAGGCGCCGTCGTGCATGGCGTTGCGCACCACAGCGCGCATCGTATCCTGCTCTGCCGCGGTTGGTGCACCCTCGCGCCGACCCATGGCATACGCGCGAACGGTGGACGCGCCAAGGTAGCTGCCCACGTTGACCGCGTTGCCGTGCGCTTGCATGGAATCGAGCCACATGCCGAAGCCGTGTGCGCCGCGGAAATGCTCAACGTGTGCGTGCATCAACTTGTCTTCGGGATCGCCGCCATTAAACAACGAGTCGACACTCGTGTTGGACGGCGC
>JANXUN010000321.1 GCA_025356185.1 Gemmatimonadaceae bacterium | reverse complement strand
CCGTCACGCTCAACGCGATCGTGCTACCTATCAGCACATCGACCCGCGCGGGATTGCGAAGTGTGGTTGCGTCACGGTGCGTGTAGCGCGGTGGCGTGACGCGAACACTGATGCTGGAGATATCGATGCTGCCAGTGAGTGCCGCAACCGCGCGGCTTGGTGCGAGTCGCGACGCAACGGCGCTGTTGCGTGTAATGAAAAGGATCAACACGGCCAACGCTGCTGCACCAGCGAGCTCAAGCGCGCGTCGCTGCAACGGAAACAGTGAGGCTGCATTGATTGACTGCGCGAGTTGATTGGCGCGCTGCATGACCAGTGACGCGACGTGCGATTCGGTCGCGGGTGACGTGTTCGCGGGTGACGTGTTCGCGGGTGATGCGTTCGAGAGTGACGCGTGCGCGCTCGAGGTTCCGACTATTGGCGCAACGCGCAGCTCTTGCGCCGTGATAAACAGGTTGTGCGCGAGCGACGTTTGACGTTCGATCTGCGCGGCGACTTCGTGCGAACGAGATGCCGCAGTCCACCATCCGAGCGCAGCACCGATCACCGCACTTGTTAAGACAATCACAATAAGTGTGCGCCATGACGTCGACACATCGCTTGTTGATTCGTCGGCACAGCGACCGATCCACCATAGCGCGTTGAGTGCGACGGCAATCGCCGCACCGCGCAGCGCCGTGCGCGTGCGCAGTCGACGCGACACGCGCGCGAGCAACGTATCAAACTGCGTCGTCGACACGCCGAAGGTCGTCACGGCGCAATACGCGTCGTGCCTGCGATCGACGTGTCGGTCATCGATGATCCGCTCAGCGGTGTGCCTCGGCGTCGCACAACGCTTTCGATCACCAACAAGAGCAATACCAACAGCCAGAGGTATCGCGCGTGCGATAAACCTGTTTCATAGTCGCTGACGTGCGCCGCGTCGACGCTCGCCGCGAATGCAGACGACGCGCCGCGCGGCAACTGCTCGATCGCACGTAACTGCTGCTCTGAAAGCGATGTCGTGTCTGCAGCCGACACCGTTGGCGCGATGGTGTGCGATGCAGACAGAAGTGTGGATGCGATCAGTAGCTGCGATGGCTGGGCGCGTGTCACAATCAACAATCGTTGACGCGTCGATGTAGCGGCGTCGCTCAGCGCGGCCGCCATCACGACGGGCGCGCCGCTCGCATTTCGCGCGATCGTAACAAACGGCGCAGCGATAACCGTGTCTCGCGCTGTCGCGTCGGCAGCACTGGACACGAGAACGGTATCGCGGCTCATTCGCGCAATCACATCACCCATCCACGACGCGGGCAGCGCATGTGCCAAGCGCGACCAAGTGGCTACGCTATCGGCATCGGCGGACGCGACAACAATTTCGTTCGTGGCAGTTTCTTTTTGCGAGTCGGAATCCGCCGCGAGCGCGCGACCCCCCATCGCACGTACGGCACGTCTGACGCTGCCCTGCACGTCTGCACCAGCGCGCGTTACCCATCGCACGCGTCCATCGTACACCGTATCGGCACTCAACAACGCGCTGCGTGAACGGGCCACACGTATGAGATGCACAGCCACGGATTGCGGGATTTTTGACACGAGCGCCGAGTCTAGCATGTCGCGTCGAAAGTCGGACAACACGAACAGCTCCCGTTTTCCAGACTGCGTCGACAGCCACGCCGTTGCGCCGTGCACCGCCTCACTCGGCGTCGCGGTCTCGATTACCAGTCCCACGCCTGCGATGGCAGCGAGTCGTTGCGCAGTATCGCGCGCCGCCCCCCGGGCAGCGCTATCGCGCATTGATGGCATGGTGTCCAGCACGACCGCGCGCGCAACAGTATTCGTGATGGATGCCAATCGAAACAGCGGCTGCGCAAGCGCGACCACGGCGACGGCGACAATCGCGAGTCGGAGGGCCAGCAGCAACAGATCGGACAGCTGTGTACGGCGCGTGGGCAACACGCGCGCGATGCCGATAAATCGCAACGACGGAAACGCGACAGTTCGCGCCGGTCGTTTGCTGAACAGGTGCACCGCGAGCGGCAGCACGAGCGCGATTGCGCCAAACCACGCCCACGGACTTTGAAAACTCATTCGTGCCGAGGCGCGGCGTGTCGTGCGGAACGTCGCACGAGATAATCGCGCAGTCCGCGTTCGGGCGCATCGGACGTCGTCAGCACGCTGTAGTCGATCCCCTCGTGGTGCGCAAAGCTTCGACACCGTTCGAGAAATTGCGTGAACGATTCCGCGTACGCACTGCGCGCCGTGGCGGCGTCGACGAGGCGCTGTTCGCCCGACTCCAGGTCGCGCAATTCGACTTGTGACGAAAAAGCGAACGCCCGCTCTTCTGCGGCGACAATCTGCAGCATCGCGGTGTCGTGTCCGCGCTGTGCGACGTGACGCAGCTCGTGCTGTGTCGCGTGTTCGTCGTCGTAGAAGTCGCTTAAGACCATCAGCAACCCACGGCGCTGCAACAGTTCGGCGGCACGTGCGATGATGCGCGCCGGGTGCCACGCGCCTGCGGGACGTAGCGCGTCAATGCGCGCCAGCAGCGTGCGCAAATGCACGCGACCGCTACGGGCGGGCAGATACACCATCTGTCCTTCGGTCTCGGTCATGAGACCGACCGCGTTGCCCTGTTCCGACGCGAGATAGGCCAACGCCGCCGCGATGATGCACGCATAGCGAAACTTGGAGACGCCTGTTTCGGGGAACGCCATCGATGCACTGGTGTCGAGCACGAGCATGACCGCAACGTTTGTTGTTTCGCGAAATTGTCGCGTGTACAAGCGATTGCTGCGCGCGTAGACCTTCCAGTCGAGATACTTGAGATCATCACCGGCTCGATACGGGCGGTGTTGTTGAAACTCCGCGCCGTATCCGTGAAATGGACTGCGATGTCCGCCCACGCGAAGCCCCTCGACCACGAGGCGCGCGGCGAGTTCGAGATCGTCGATCGCGGCGACGACGGCTGGTGAGAGTGCGGTCATGCGCGACATCCGAAGCGAGACTACGGACGAACGGCCGACAGCAACTTACCGATCACGTCGTCGGGCGTCACACCATCTGCTTCTGCGCGAAAGTTGATAAGCACGCGATGACGCAACACCGGCAGCGCGACCCGCGTGATGTCGTCGAGCGACGGTACAGTGCGGCCGTCAAGCAACGCGGCAGCCTTTGCACCTAACAGCAGCGCTTGTCCGGCACGAGGACCCGCACCAAAGCGCACCCACTCTTTCACCGAGGCGGGGCACGATGCGTCGACCGGACGCGTCGCGCGCACGACGCGCAGTGCGTAGTCCACGATGTTCGACGCTGCGGGCAAGTTTCGCACCAGATGACGCGCGGCTTCGAGTTCGGCGCCCGTCGCCACTTGTGTCACGGTGCGATCGGCGCCGGTGGTTGTGTCGGCGTAAATGCGCCGTTCGTCGGTCGCGTCGGGATAGTCGATGACGACGTTGAGCATAAACCGATCGAGCTGCGCTTCGGGAAGCGGGTGTGTGCCTTCTTGCTCAATCGGATTTTCTGTCGCGAGCACAAACAGCGGGCGATCGAGCGTGTAGCGCACGCCGCCGACGGTGACTTGATACTCTTGCATCGCTTCGAGCAACGCCGACTGTGTGCGCGGCGGTGTGCGATTGATTTCGTCGGCCAAAATGATATTCGCAAACACGGGGCCGGGAATAAATCGCACATGACGCTTGCCGGTGCTCACGTCTTCTTCAATGACCTCCGTGCCAAGAATGTCCGACGGCATGAGGTCGGGCGTAAACTGAATGCGGCTAAACTTGAGATGCACCGCGTCGGCAAGCGTCTTGATGAGCAACGTTTTTGCAAGACCCGGAACGCCGCGCAACAAACAGTGTCCGCCAGCGAGCAAGCAAATGAGTACTTCCTTGCGCACCTGTTGTTGCCCAATGATGACGCGTCCGATTTCTGCATCGAGACGCGTTGCGAGCTTCACGGCGTTGTCAAACGACTGCGCTGCATCTTCCATCTGTTACTTGGCTCCCGACGTAACCGGTGTGATGACGATATTGCGATATGTGACCGGACCGTGGTCGCCCTGCAAATAAATCGGACCGGGCGCGCCTTCGTCGCTATCGAGCGCGCCGCCCGTGATGCCGGGAATAGTTTGATCGACGATGATGGCTTTGCCGTTGAGAACGATTGTCACGCGTCGACCAATGAGCGTGATGTCGTAGGTTTGCCAGGTGTCTGGACCTTTCGACACGTTTTCGTTGGGCGTGAGAAATCCGTAGATGCCGCCCAAGTGCACGGGCTGCGGTTCGGCGTCGCCGTTGTCTTCAACTTGCGCTTCGTAGCGACCGCGCAAATACACGCCGCTGTTGCCGTCTTTCGGATATTTGAATTCGATGTGCAGCTTAAAGTCGGTAAACTTTTCTTTGGTGACGATGTTGGCGCCGCCTTTCACGTTGGCGAGCGTGCCGTCAACAATTTTCCAATTGCTTGTGCCACCGAATGTGTCCCACGCCGACATGTCTTTGCCGTTGAACAGCGTGATCGGCTTGCCCCACACCGGCGCCGACGTGCGACGCAGCAACGGCGCGCGCTTGCCGATGAAATGCTGCTTCACGCCGGTCGTTGAGGTGATCGTGCCATCGAGTGCGTCGCCGGAAATCGTCGCGTCAAATTGCATGTCAGCGGCGTCGCGCTCCCACTGCGCCGGAATGGCGAAGTGCATGGTGCCGCTGGCGAAGTCGACGCGGGAAATCGGGCGCGAGCTTCCGCCGCTGCCGACAAAGCGGCCAACGAGCGTTTTATTGCCCGACAGAATTACCTCGACCCACGAAGGCGCCGAGCCGGTGGCGGTTTGTACGGTGAGGTCCCAGCGGCCCAAAATGGGCGCATTGGCCTGCGCGCATGCTGCGCGAGCAGCAGCCGTCGCGAAAACGATGGTCAACGCCGAGCTCAGCAGTGAGCGAAAGGGAATCCATCGGCCCATAGGGCAATTCCGGAGCGAGAGGTTGGATCTGCGGCTTGCGGCAGGCCATTCGGCACGAAGCAGCTACGGTACGATGGCAGAAAGTGTTCGAAAGGGACACCACTGCCGCCAGAGAACTATTGCGTGACGGCGGATGGCGGCCACATGGTTGTAGTGTTGTCGACCATTCGCACGTCACACCCCTGTATGCGGCGGGTCGTCACACCACTTCGAATGCCTCTCAAGTATTTGCGCATGACCATCACCCTGCTCGAATCGGAACGCATCGTTCCGCTTCGCGCTCGGCTTGCGTATCACGGCAGCGTGATCGGGCAGTTGGCGGCCGCCTTTCTGGCAATCACAGTGCTGTCGCGTGTGGTCGTCGACTTAGCCGATGCGCCCGTGGATCGCCCCACATTTCTTGCGCCGCTGTATAAAGATCAGCCGCACCCCGTTCAGGAGCAGTTGAGTTACGTGGCGTTGGGAGGCGTGCCGGTGATCACGAAGCAGCCTGCGGTGGGGACGACGCCCGAACAAAAAGAAGCACCGCCCAGCATTACGCCTGAGCCAGTTGGGGGCGGCGACGCGCGACCGCCTGCTGAAGCAAAAGAAGACATCGACACGCGCGCGTTTTCGGAAATCGAAGTGGATTCGGCGGTGGTGCGTGATCCGAACAGCGAGGGGCCCGTCTATCCAGCGGCGCTGTTAAAGAAAGGCGTTGAAGGCGTCACGCTGGTGACGTTCGTCGTTGACAGTAGTGGGCATCCAGATGTGCGCTCATTCTTGGCGCTCATGTCGACCGATAGTTTGTTTGCGATCGCGGTACGCGAGGCGCTGCCGCGCATGAAGTTTGCGCCGGCCAAACGGAATGGAACGCCCGTGCGGCAGTTGGTGGAACAGAAGTTCACGTTTCGCATTCCGAAGCCGGCGGATACGAAGGGAAAGCGCGGGGAACCGTCGGCGGCGATAAACGGGCGAGCGTAGCGCGTTTTGTGCGCGCGGACCGCGGACGAGACTACCGTTCGCGTTTCACAGCCGCCCATGCCGCACAAGTCGTCGTACCGTCCGCACGCGGCGCGTTGCTCGACGTGGGCAGCGGCGAGGACAGGGCGAGCAGCTCCACGTCAAACACGAGATCGGTGCGTGGCGGAATCGCCGGCGGACGGCCATCTGCGCCGTATGCCAGGCGAAATGGCACGAATAGTCGACGCGTGCCACCGACTTGCATGCCGAGCAGCCCTTTTTCCCAGCCCGGCATCACGGTGCCGGTGCTGATCTCGAATGCGATTGGTGGTGCGGCCGCGCCATTCTTTTGCGGCGTGCGCGACGTTTCGAATGTGCGACCGTCGGCGAGTAGTCCGATGTAGTGCACATACAAACACATATGCGACGTGGCGCGCGTTCCTGTGCCGATGCGCGTGTCGACGGTGCCGAGTTCAGCGCGATCGGTGGTTGTTGCGACCGATGATGACGCGCCGGTCGACATCGACGTAGACGATGTGTGTGATGACGATGCGCATGCAGCGAGCGCGGACATCGTGACGCACAGACTCGCACGCACGCGTGGGTGCAATCCCGCGACGGGTGCGACACGATTCACCATTGCGACGGCACGTATTGGTGCGCGCATGATTAGCGTCGCACCGCGTCGATGCCAATCACGGCGAGATCGTCGGCACCGTGCCCGGCAGCGATCAGTGCATCCATGCGAGCGGCAATCGACGGCAATGCGGCCAACGGCAGTGCGCCAGCAGTTTCGATCATCAATCGCACGTCTTTGCGTGCCATATCGAGCTCAAACGTCGGTGTGTAGTCGCCGCGTGCCATGTTGCGCCCGCGAATGTTGAGGGTGTTGGCAGGATTCACGACGTCGAGTACCGCCAGTGCGTCGACCGGCGAGATGCCCACACCCGCAGCGACGGTAAACACATCCGCCGCGAGCGCACTGAGTCCGATAATCAGCGCGTTGCCAAACAATTTGTATGCTGCGGCCAAGTCGGGACGTTCGCCGTAATACTGCACTTTGCCGCACATTTGTGAGAGCGCCGCGTGTACTTGGTCAAACACAGACTGCGGACCAGACACCAGAATCGAGCCTTCACTTTTTCGGGCCGCCGCGGGTCCGATAAACACGGGGCAATGGAGATACCGAATGCCCTGCGCATTGAGTCGCGCCGACCGTTCGGCGGTGAGCGCGGGCTGGGTGGTGGTGTGATCGCAAATAATCGCGTCATGCGCCAGGCCGGGACTCATCGCCGCAATCACCTCGTTGACAACCGCATCATCTTTCAGGACGAGGTGTATGCGATGGGCGCCTCGAACGGCCTCGGCGGCGGTCGGCGCGACGGTCACTCCGAACTTTTTGAGTGCCTGCGACTTTGTCTGAGTACGGTTCCACACGGTGACCTGATCACCGCGGGTGGCAGCAGCTTCTGCGAGAGCCGAGCCGAGGAGTCCGGTACCGATGAAAGAGACGGGAGACATGGAGACGGGAGACGGGAGA
>JANXUN010000314.1 GCA_025356185.1 Gemmatimonadaceae bacterium | reverse complement strand
TGCAACACTTCGCGATATGCAATCGACGCACGCCTCGAATCGTTTTTGTCTTCGGCTTCCATCGCCCGCTGCAGCGGATCGGTCGTGTCAGCCGCGGCGGTCGCCACGGCGCCCGACGCTTTGACCGGCGGCCTTGATGTCACTTGTGCCTGCGCCGACATCCACGATGCGCTACACAGTGCGATTGAACGCAGCACGTAGCGCACGAGGTGCCCGCTAGCGACTGGGCGGGCCATTGAGTCGACGGAAGTAATCGATCACGAGGCGCCGCTCTTCGGGGCCAAGTCCCCGCAGATCGCCCCATGTTGGCGGCGCAAACTTGTTTCCCGCTTTCCCCGACTGTGGACCGTCGACGTTGGCCTTGCCCGCGACGTTGGCGCCCGACTTCGCTTCGCGCGGTCCTTGATCGTCACGCTCATCTTGTTCCAAGAATCGACCCGCATCGAGCAGTCGACGATACAGCTGCTGCTGACGCGCAGCGACGTTGGGATCGATACCGTTGCGTTCAATCTGTTGCGCCAACGTTTGCGCTTCTTTGGCGAGCGCATCGGTGCGACCCGTTTGGTCGGCGTCCGACACATCGTTGAGCGTCTTCGCGACATCACGCTGCTGCTTCGCCAACACGCGCGACTGCGCTTTCGCCGCGTCGCCCTTTGCACCGCCGGGCAAGAGGTTCAACCCCTGCATCTGTCCGTTCAGTGCGCCCTGCTTTTGCGCCAACTGTTTCAACTGCTCCATCATCTCCGTGAACCCCGACGCCGACTGCGCGTTGTTCACTTTTTCGCGATCACGCACCAACGAACTCAACGCCTGATTGAGCGCTTCGCTCGCGTCTTTCATCGCGTTTTGCGCTTGTTCGTTGCCTCCGGGTTGCCCGGCCTGACCCATCTGCTGCGTCGCTTGGGACACGCGACGTTGCGCATCAGCCATCGCCTTTTGCGAACGTTGTGACAGCAGCGATGACTCACGCCCCGCTTTTTCTAAACGCTCGGCCGCCTGCTGCACTCCTTGCTGCAACGCGCCTTGTTCACTTTGCATCGATTGCGCGTTGCCACTTTGACGAGCCTTTTGCTCCAACTCGGACTGTTGTCGCGCGAGCTGCATCGTTTCGTTGATCGACTGATCAAGCTGATCGGACAGTTCGCCCTTCCACGAGTCCACCTGCGATTGGCGCGCGTCAGCGAGTTGCTTCGACGCTTTGTCCATCGCCTCACCAGCCTGACGCGCTTGGTCGGCAGGACTTTGTCCCCCCTGCTGGCCGCCACCACCGCCCTGTTGTCCTTGCTGTCCTCCGCGACCGGCTTGCTGTTGCCCTTGTGAGCCTTGCTGGCCGCCCGATTGTTGAGCACCACCCTGCTGTCCTTTTTGATCGGCGCCAGACTTCTTTTCGCCGTTCGCACCGGCCTGCTTTTGCGCACCATCAGTTTTTTCGTCAGTCTTTCGCGACTGCCCATCGGGTGGCGGTGGATCTTTGTCACCGGACAACGCTTGCATTGCTTTCTGCATCGCGTCGTTCTTATCGCCGCCTTTGCCACCGTCTTTCTTTTCGTTCGCGGCCGCGTTCTTCTGCGCTTCCTGCATCGCCTCGTTCGCAGCACGATCCATCGCCTCAGCCGCTTGATCAACCATCGGCTGCGCAGCACGCGTTTTGTTCGCGCCCGGCTTTGCACCCGCTTCATCAAGTCGTTTCGCGAGCTTGCTCACTTCGTCTTGCAACGCGCGCGAACGCTCGGCGAGTTGCTTGGCTTCTTCGGGAGTCAGTTTCTCATTCGACGCTTGGTCACCCTTCTCGCCGGGCTTCTGCCCGTTTTTGCCCGACTGCATCTTGTCGGCCAACTGCTTTTGCCCCGTCGCCAGCTCTTTGGCTTCATCGCGCAGCGTCGACATCGCACCTTCGAGTGCGGCGCGCTTGAGCATTTCGGCGCTTTTCTCAAGCTGCTGGCGCAACTGTTGCTGTTGCTGCGCGAGCTGCTCCATGCTTTGCTGCGCTTCCGTACCGCTCAGGCGGTCGGTGCTTTTGTTCAGCGCTTCCAGCTGCTTCGTCATCTCAGGCGTCATCGCATCGCGCAACATTTTTTGAATGTCGCGCATGCGATTGGAGAGCGCGGTGTCGAGGGCACCAGCGCTCTTGAGTCGATTCTCTAAGTCTTTCGCACTCTGTCGCAGTGAATCAATGCGCGCGCTCATCTGCTGCTGCTCACGCGCCATCTGTCGCGCTTTTTCTGCCGCCTGAAAACTCATCGATGCTTTATTGGCATCGGGCTTGGCCGCGCCGGATTCGTCTTTCGACGAACCTTTCATATCACGACTACGCGAGGCATCGGCAGTGGCCTGTTGCATGCGCTTTTCTTGCGATGCCATCTGCTGCGCACGTTGTGCGAGCGAATCGGCGAGGGAACGCGCCATTGAGCGCTGCTCACTCAGCGACGGCACACGTAAGATCACTTCGGCGCTTGATGTTTGTTGATGCCACGGCGAATCGTCCGTCGCGATCGCGATCACATGCACGCGATCGCCTGGCTCGAGTCCGCGACCATCAAGCGACACGTTCACGCCGCCTTCAAAAAACGGTGATGCCGGATTGCCTATATCAATCCGCTCGCGCGCGCCGTTCGACGTGCTGGGAACGACAGTCGACTTAGCAGCATCACTGTTAGATGCAGCTTCACGCCACACGCTGAGCGCAACATTGCCGATCCCATGATCGTCGCCTGCGCGCACGATGATCGGCACCACACCCGCCGAGCCGATCGCGGTGTCCGTTGCGGGCGACGCAATCATCACTTCGGGTGCCTTGTCCGGCACCACCAGAAACGACAGCGAATCGGGAAGCTCAGGTGGAAGCGTCGCACCCACCGCGCGCGGAGTCGCCGATGCATGCCACGTCCATGTGCCGTCGTGGTCAAGCATCACGTGTCCAACTGCGGCGACACCGTCGCCCGCAGCCGCACCAGACGCCGCACTCGCAATCGGAACAGTTACGCTGCCGTCCGTCATGCTCGCGTCGATCACACCACCGCGCAATATCGCGCTGACACGCACGCGTGTTCCGCGTGGAACGCGGACCGGTGAAACGGCTTCAAGCGTTTCGTTTGCGCGGCCGAGATACGACGGATACTCGGCAA
>JANXUN010000227.1 GCA_025356185.1 Gemmatimonadaceae bacterium | reverse complement strand
CAACGTTGCGCGAACCGGCAAGTGGACGTGCTGCCGTCTCCAGCGCGCACCCCGTAAGCACCGAAGCTGGTCTGGAAATTTTGCGCAAAGGTGGCAACGTCGTCGATGCCGCCGTGGCCGTGAGTTTTGCACTCGGCGTCGTCGAACCCGACGCCAGCGGCGTTGGTGGATATGGCGAGATGGTGATTGCACTCAAGTCGCGCGCAACGCCAACCGTGATTGAGTTCATGAGTCGCGTGCCCGAAGACGCGGGGCTCAGCAATACGTCGCTGATGGTGAACGGTCGGTATCCCGCCGACGGACCGGTCCTCGTGAATGTGCCAGGCACCACCGCAGGCATGTACGCGGCGTGGCAAAAGTACGGCAGCAAGACAGTACCGTGGGCGGACTTGCTCGCACCGGCGATTCGCGCGGCGCGTGGCGGTTACGAAGTGAGTCAAGGATTGGCGACCACGCTTGCAACTGAACGCGAACATTTCGCGAAATACGACGGTAGCCGCGCACTCTTCTTTCGTAATGGCGAGCCACTGCAGGCGGGTGATACGCTCAAGAATCCAGATCTCGCGTGGGTGCTTGAGCAGATCGCGAAGAACGGCGCCGATGGTTTTTACAAGGGTGAAGTCGCGAGTAAGTGGGTGAGCGACTTGCGCAGCAAAGGCAATGCAATGAAAACCAGCGATTTGGCGCGCTACTTTGCGCCGGAACGCGAGGCCATTAGCGGCACATATCGCAACTACACGATCTTCTCGAGCGCACCGCCGGTGAGCGGCGGCGCGGAGTTGGTCGCGCGATTGAATTTATTGGAGCAGTATCCGGCACCCAAAAATTATCGTGACGATGCGTCGTCGCTCAACGCCGCACTCACGGCGTGGTTCTTAGTTCCGTCGTCTCGCAATCGCATCGCGGATCCTGCGCTGTGGCCCGTTGACGTCGCGCCGATCATCAACAAGGACACCGCGCGAGTACGCTGGGGCTGCTATCGCGCCGATCGCGCACTGACACCAGAACTGGTGCGCGGCGATACGCTCGCATGCTTGAAAAGAGACGGGATGAAGGGAGACGGCAAGACGGGAGACGCAAGCGGCAACAGTGCGGCGACCAATTCATTGGAGGACGTTCCCCCCGCATCTCCCTGCGGCGATGATCACGCTGCCGAAATGACCGTGTGCCACGCCGCTGGAACTACCGCGTTCACGGTGGCCGACAACGATGGCAACATGGTGGCGGTCACGCAAACGCTCGGCACGTGGGGAGGGAATTTTTATGTGACGCCGGGGCTCGGGTTTCTGAGCAACGACAAACTGACGAGCTATGGCACCGATCCCACGCAGTACGGTTCACGACTGCCCTTTATGCGTCACGGCAGCACACTCGCGCCAACCATCGCGTATAGAAACGGAAAGCCGTTTGTCGCGGTTGGCGCGGCCGGCAATGCGTGGATCACAAGTGCGGTGTATCAGACGCTGCTAGGCGTGTTGGACTACAACTTGAGTCCACAACAAGCGCTTGAGCTGCCGCGCTTCTTGCCCGGTGGCGGCTTTGGTGGTGGCGGACCCGCTAGTGCACGCGGCGCGGGCGGGCCACCGGTATCACCGCCGTACAACATTCAGCTTGAAGACGGATTTGCGCCTGAGGTGATCGCGCGATTACGCACGCTGGGGTACAGCCTCACATTCGTCAGTCTGCGCGGCGAAGTGCGTGAAGGGTACGGCGCGGCGGTGCGCGTGGATGGGAAAGTCGTGACTGCTGGCGCCGATCCGCGACGCGCTGGGGCGGCGGGTGCCATCAAACCGTAAGGCTCGTCGGCCATTTTCGTTGAGTGACTCTCGCTGACGCGCGAGCAGAATCGAACCCGCTCCAAGGATCCGCATGTCGTTGTTCGAAACGGTTCGCATCGCGATGGCCGCGCTGCGCGTGAATCTGCTGCGATCACTGTTAACTACGCTCGGCATGGTGATTGGCGTGGCGTCGGTGATCGCCATGATCGCGCTCGGCAACGGCGCGCAGGAGGCGGTGCGTCAGCGGATTTCGCGTCTTGGCACGAACGTGCTGCAAATCAACGCACAGCGCATTCAGCAAGGCGGAATTGGTTCGAACAACTCCGCCAAGCTGACGATGAAGGATGTGGACGCCATTGTCGAGCGCGCGCGTCATGTCACGGCCGTGAATCAGCAACAGGATCGGAACCTGCAAGTGCAGTGGAAAGCAAAAAATGCCAACGTGCAAATTACCGGCACCGCGGCAAACTTTCTCGAGGTGCGCGGCTTCAAGCTTGCGTTTGGCCGCATGCTCAGCGCATCGGACGATTACGCGAAGCGGCGCGTCGCCGTACTGGGGGCAACGGTGTTAAAAGATCTTGGCGTCACAGACCCCAGCAGCATTTTGGACGAGCGGATCCGCATCGGCGGCAAGGAGTACGTGGTGATTGGCGTGCTGGCCGAGAAGGGCGCGACGGGCTTCGGCGATGGCGACGATCAAATTCTGATTCCGTTCAATACAGGTCGATTTAACACATTCGGCACAGATCGCATTAACGACATTTGGGTGCTGGCGAGCCATGAAGATTCGGTGCCGATTGCCATGGCGGAGATTGAATCGGCAATTCGTCGATCACACCGACTTCCCTTAGAGAAACCCAGCGATTTTAGCATCCGCCGTCAGGCCGATTTCCTGAATATTCTGAGCGAGAGTACACAGACATTTACCGTGATGCTGGCTGGTATTGCATCCGTGTCGCTGTTGGTGGGAGGCATTGGCATCATGAATATCATGTTGGTGTCAGTGACCGAGCGCACGCGTGAGATTGGCGTGCGAAAGGCACTCGGCGCCACGCGCACCGATGTCCTGCTGCAATTCATTACCGAGGCCGTGTTTCTCTGCATGGTGGGCGGGATCATTGGCGTGGGCGTCGGCATTGGAACGGCCACGCTGCTGCGGACGTCGTTCGGATGGGATACTTTAGTAGATCCCGTGTCGGTGGTCATCGCGCTCGGTGTGGCGAGCGCAACGGGAATGCTGTTTGGTGTCTGGCCGGCGCGTCGTGCTGCGACGCTCGATCCGATCGAGGCGCTGCGATACGACTGAATACGGGTCACACGCGAACCGTGTCGCGCAAACGCGCCGAGCTACGGCGTAATTTTCGCGGCGGCGTTGTTGGTGAGTCGGTAGAGTAGTAGCGCGGCGCGTTTCGATTGTACGCTGAGCTTGCGCAAGTCTGCGGTCTCTTTGTCGCTGTGATCGTCGTGCCCCGACAAGCCGATGCCGTCGATGTTCATTGATACCATATCGGCGACGAACGCAACATCCGCAGCGCCCGCGCGACTTGGATCGACCGCATCAACAATGCCAGTGCCCAAGTCGCGTGACGCGCGATCATAGAGCGCAAGCAATCGACGATTGCCGTCGGTGGGCGCCATTGGTGGATAGCCTTCGTCGAACGTGATTTCGGCGGTCGTGTGCGGCAAATGCTTCGCAGTGATCGCGCGCATTGCGTTCTTGGTTTTCTCGAGTTGTGCCGGTGACACGGTGCGCATGTCGCCAGTCACGGTTGTCGTCGCCGCAATCACATTGTGTTTGCCTTCGGCACTCGCGGCGTCGCCGGTGCTATCGAGTTTGACCTGGCTGCCGCCACTGATCAGTCCGGGACTGAACGCGAGATACTGCTCGCCTGCTAAGGTCGATTGAAACTCGCGCAAAATGCGTGCTGCTTCGAAGATCGCGCCCGCGCCAATGTCTTCACGAAAAATCTGCGACGCGTGACCGGGAGTGCCCGTCGTTTTGAGTGTCCAGTTTGTGGCGCCACGGCGTGAGATCACAGCCTTTGTTGGATCACCCGCTCCGTCTTCAAAGCCGATCGCCGCCACAGCGCCTTTCGCAGCGTCTATGATCGTACTACGCGCTTCAGTGAGTGGACGGCCTGCATCTTCTTCGTCGCCGTCAAACACCACCGTGATGTTCATGTTGGCCAAGGCACCGGCATCGTTGAGCGCGCGCAGAGCGGTCAGGATGATGACGTCACCGCCCTTCATATCGATCACACCAGGGCCACGTGCGGTAGAATCGGGTCCGCGTTCGAACTTTTGAAACGCACTACTCGGCTCGAAGACTGTGTCGAGATGACCAATCAATAGCAACTTAGGGCCGGTGCGCCTGTGCTCAGCGACTAAATGCCCCGCGCGCTTTACCGCGCGCTGATCCACCCACGTCGTTTTGAATCCCAACGAATCGAATTGCGCGCGCAGCACGTCACCGACCGCGCGCACGCCGGCGAGGTTGTGCGTACCGCTGTTGATGTTGACGATTTTTTCCAACAGCGCGATCGCTGCGGGAGTGCGTTGGTCGACCGCACGCGCGACGCGCTGTTCAATCGTGGTGAGTGCGGGCTGTGCCGTGAGCGGTCGCGATTGCGTCGCACCGAAAGCTGAAAGCACTGTGGCGACCACGTAGCGGTTACTGCGAGCGATGTAACGTCGATGCATATGCTTGCCGAGTAGATGCGAATAGGTGGCAGCCGCTCCACGAGGTTTCAGCGGCGCGGTTGCATCGGCAATGTACCGCGAGTTGCGCCCTTACGCCGCGAACCCGGTGACCGATTCGAGTTTCCCCGACGGTCCAAACACAAACAGGTTGGTGCCATGCATGGCAACCGCGCCGTCAGGTCCGGCGACGGTCCAATCGGCGAGCACCATCCCCTGACAATGTCGTACGGCACCGCTTCGCACTAGCCGCACGCCGGGCATGAAGCGCTGCGATGCAGCGATGTGCGCGCGCACGTCTTCGGCCGACTCAAGATTGCTATAGCGATCGGCGAAGTGTACTTCGTTTGACGCAATGTCGCGCAACGTATGATCGCGTGTCGTTTCGTTTGGTTCGGCCCATGCGTCAAACCACCGGTCTACGATTTCTGTCGCGTCCGCGTAACGCTCGTTCGCGACAACATTCGAGAACACCGACAGCTGATAACGCCACCCTTGCACATGATCGTCTCGCACCGCGGCGTCGGCCTCAGCGAACTCATGGCGAAGTTCGAGTCGCGTTCCCGCTGGCGCATCAAAGAGTGCAATCGTGATCCGCGAGGACGCGGCCGCGATCGGCGCCCCGCTCACGAAACCGTACGTGAATACAATACGACTGGGCGCCGAAACTTCGAGCACGTTGCCGGCAACCTGAATACCGCCGGGATAGCAGATGTGCACATCGCCTCCGACGCGCGGATCGATCGATGACCCAGATCCCCACCACGACGCCCAGCGCGCGGAATCAGTGAAGTATCGGAACACGATGTCTCGCGACGCCCGAATGAGCACGGTGCGAT
>JANXUN010000166.1 GCA_025356185.1 Gemmatimonadaceae bacterium | reverse complement strand
GCCGCCGCGACCCCCACGTCCTCCGCGACCGGCACCAGTCGCGCTGCTTGCAAACTCCATGAACGCAACCCATTTGCCGTTGCCACTCAACGAAACCGTTGGCGCGCCACCCGGGCCGCCGCGTCCGCCACCACCGCCACCTCCCGCAGCATCACCAATCGGAAAACGCATTTCCTTTGCGCCCGAGGCCGTTCCGCGAACGATGACTTCAGCGTCGCCCTCGTTCGGCGAGAGTACGTACGCGAACCATTTGCCGTCGTTTGACAGTGTGGGTGTGCGAATGCCGCGCCAACTCAGCAGATCATTCACCGACAGCTGTCGTCCCGACGTCGACGCGGGCGTCCATCGTGAAACGGGTTTGTCGTCGTGCGCGCCAAACGGTAGCGCGGTCAGCGGATTGACTGTCGCGGCGGTTGGCAGCGCGCCGTTTTGCGTGGGGCCTTGGGCGGTTGCGACGACGCTCACGAGAGACGAGAGTGCGATGGCAACCGCGTGGTGATAAGAAAGCGATTTCAGGCGCATGCGTGGGTCCAGAAGGAGGAGCAGATAGAGTAGCGCCGCGAAGGGATCGGGGGGAGGGCGACTAACGCGATGCGAGCCGCATGGTCAGCTGTCGCACCGATCGCGCGTCGCCCAGCGCTCGATACGCGCGCATCTGCCCTCGCAACGCAGGCTGGAGCAACGCCAGATCGAACAACGTGTTGTGCTCGATCGTGTTGTACCAGGCGATCGCTTCCGCGTATCGTCCCTGCCGTTCCAAGCAATCCGCGCGCAGGAGCCGCATGAGACCATCATTGGCTAACGCGGTTGAAGCGATTACCCCCAGCCATATGTGCGGTGCGGCTCGATCAAGTCTGGCGACCGCTGCCGAACAATTGTTGTGGCGATACTCGTCGTAGGCGCGCACCGCTTCGGCGAGTTCGTGCGACGCATGCGCAGAATCATGCATAGTCTCAAGGCCGACCGCATTGTATTCTGCCCGCGCATGATCGCTCTGAGCGCCGGCTAATAGACCGAGTAAATACGTCGCAGTCACTTGATCGATCGTACTTTTCGGCAATGCGGTCGCCGAATGTTGCCATTCGGCGAGTATCTGCTGGAGCGAGTCCGGATCCGCCACGCCCTGATGCAATGCATTGCCGAGCGTGGCAGTAACAAGAATGACCAGTCCCTCGCCGGCATCACGAGATGGCGACGACGTTGGGAGCATACGAAGTGCATCGGACACTCGCCCGGTCCCAAACCGCAACGCGCCCACGAGATACCGCCCTTTATTCTGCCGCGACGGCGAGCGATTACCTTGGTTCATCGTCAGCAACAGCGATTCAGCGCCGGCCAAGTCGCCGCGAAAGATTGCTCGCCGCCACGCGGCGTCGAATAGCACGGACGCGTCGGCATCTTTCGAAAGCGCCGCAAGCGCTGTTCCCGTGTCGGCGGCGAAGAGGCGCATCTCCCGAGCGATAAACCCGTCGTCGTGGCCCGCAAGTAATGCATCGATGCGCGCTCGTGTCGCCGCAGCGGTGTCATGCGCAGCGCCAAGCAATAGGAGGTGCCATCTCGCCCCCCAATACGTGCTGTCCATCGCCAACGCCCAGTCAAACGCGTCTCCCGCTTCGTTGGGTGATCGCCCGCGCAGTGCGTTGTAATGAAAGTGCGTTTCTCCCAACTGAAACCATGCGTCGGCGTGCCGCGGGTTCCGTGCAAGCAGTGCCTTGCACAGGGAATCTGCGCGCACCGCATCCCCAACGCGCCACGCTGAATAGGCGCGCAAGAGCAGTTGCTCCGTCTGTGGCACACCGTCAATGAATCGCATCATCGCCGAATCATGTGCCATTGCCAGCGTCGACGGCACATCTTGCCACAGCATGGTTTGGGACAAGCGGTAGTGGGCCAGTGCGAACGTCGAATCAGCGACAACAGCACCTTCAAGCGACGCCCGCGCAGCGGCGTAAAAACCGTGGCGGAATTGCGCATCACCAGTAAGGAACGCTTGCGCCGCGGTCGTTACACGCGTGCTGCGCATCGCCGCCGCGGCCAAATCATTTCCCGTACTCGTGAGTGCGCTCGCGACCAACTCGCGCGCCAGCATTACCATGCCCTCATCAAACTCCTGCACCTGCAACGGCGTCTCGGCGGATGCTAAACTGGCACCAGATGCGCTCGCCCGCAGCGTTGCCAGTGCAACGACGATGGTGTCACGCACAATGAGTTGCGCGCTTACGCTGCATCCCCCGCGCGCGCCGGGCGTGTTCGTGAGTGCACCACTCTTGCCACACGCGCCAATCTCCGTCAACGATTGCGCGAGTTTCTTTTGCATCGAGCGCGCCGACACGTCGCTCACGCGAGCGTCCGTGTCGTTGATGAGTTGAACGCTCACGCCAAACGAATCGCCGGACGCCGTGGCTCGACGCACGTACATCGCCCCCATGATGACCAGCACGAGCGTCGCCGCGATGAGCATCACCGATTTCGCAATTGACGATCTCGCGATCGACGATCTCCTCGCTTTTTCGTGCGGCACGCGCTCGACGCCGGCGACAGACGACGTGGTTTCGTGGGGTGCTCGCGACACGACGCTGCGTGTCGGAATTTGAGTGTCGTCGGACACCGTCTCTGGACCACGCGTTGACAGGGTCGCGCGTTGAAGGACGGTCGCGCCATTGGTATCATGCGCTAGTGCTGCGCGCAGTTCGCGAATGCGCTGCGCAACAGTCGACGGCGCAGGCACACTGAGTTCAGTGCTCACCCGCGCCGCAAAGCGCTCGAGCAGTCGAATAGCCTCGGAGCGATCGCCACTGCCCGCGATCACATCAGCCGCGCGCAACGCGATGCGCTCGCTGTGCGGCTCGATTCCGCACAGCAACCGTGCCGCGTCGACCGCACCCTGCGCGTGACCTCCGAGCTGCCGCGCATCAATAAGCCGCTCAAGCACCGTCGCATATTGGCGCAGCAATCGATCCCGGTGGGTCGCGATCCACTCGTCAAATTCGTACGACCCGTGGACGTGGACCCCATCCAAGAGTGGACCGTGATAGGCGGAAAACGCAGCGTCCCACGCGTTCTCGTGCACGGCGCGTTCGAACTCTCCAACATCGCAGGCGAGCGTCGCGTCGGCGGGAATCCACAGTTCGTCGCCGACCGAACGAACGACGTCGCTGCCAAGCGTCCTTCGGATGTCGTATATGGCTGTAGACAGACGGTGCCGTCCTTCGGTTGCTGTCGACTCAGGCCACAGCAGCGACAAGACTTTATCGCGAGTAACGCGTCGACTTGGCGAGAGCCAAATCACCGCCAACAGCGCGAGCCGTTGCCGCTGATTGCCGCGACCGATCGTCGCTCCGTCGCTCTCCACCCACAGTCCGCCCAGCACTCGCAGCGTGTTCACGACACTAAGGTATGGCCGTCCGATGCGACCGCCAGATGTCGGTGTGCAGAGCGGACTGAGAGTGAGTTGAGCGTAGGCTGAGAGTCGGATGATGCGGCCGACTCATGTTGGTCACGTCATCGTGGATCTGGGCAATTCGTTGCTGGTTCACGCGTCTGGTCGACTCCTGTCCTGGAGCTGTGATGCCACGAACGTCCCTGCCGCCGAACGTTACGCCAATTTTCCAACTGCTGTGCCTGCTATTGGCCGCGTCCCCGTGCCTTATCGTCGCGAACGCGCAGAGCCGCACACCGAAGGTGAACTACGGCAGTGGAGACGTCGGCGCATTCCGGCAACGACTGTCTACACTCATGGACTCCGCGTCCGACATCAGTAATAAGATCGCCGCGATCGGCATTGCCGCACGGTATTGCAACCCTGAGGCGCGGAAAGAAGACGGCGACCGATTGAAGGCGGCGCGCGCCGAGTTCAACGCATTAGCCGCGAGCTACACCGCGTTCAAGGGTTCGATCAACAGCACCGCGGCGAGACTCGACATTCTCACCCAGTTCAATGCAGCCGGCTATGACGTCAGCGCGCCGAATTTCTGGACGCCTTTCGATCAAGACGTCATTAATCACACCCGCGCAGATCTGATTGCCGCGGAAAAGGTCTTTGCAGCGAGCACGGTGGTCGACTGTACCGAAAAGAAGACTGCAGCACCGCCGCCGTCCCCACCTTCGCCCGCCCCGCGACGCAATCCATTAGCAGGATTTACGCGACCCACCATTCCGCAAATGCCGCCGGCTCCAGAGGGTCGGGCTGCGTTTTGCACCGAAGCGGAGCGGGCGGAGTACGTGAAGAAAGTCATCCAGCCAATGATGGACGCGAACAAGGCAGTGACCGACGGCTTGAGCAAATACACCAACTCGCTGTGGGATGAGATCGGAAAGCCGCGCGCCAGTGATACGGTCGCGGCAAAGGCGCAAAGCGATGAAATGCGCTGGGGGAACACCGAACATTTGCGTTGGGACAAACGATGGTTCGAATTGCAACGACTTCGCGATGGCCTCACCGTTATTGATTGCACACAACCGCGCACGGTTGAGCGGCGGGCATCTCCGGAGGTGGATACGCTCAAGCTCGGTAAGTTTGAGCCGCCCCGCGTTGGTCTGGCCCCATTTCCGCAATTCCGACTCGGCACCGGCGTCGAGTACGCTTACTATCCGAAATTCGAGCCCGTCGTCGGCGAACAGACGTACATCACATCAACCAAAGCGACGCCGAACACGAAGGGTTTTGGCATCGACTTGGGAATCGACTTCAATAAGAAGTTTGGATGCGGTTTGAGCGCGCACTACGGAAGTTCACAAACGTACACGCAAATCTATTCGCCACCAAAGCTCAACTTCGCTATGAGATCGATGGGCGAAGTGCACAACTCATCGTATGAGTGCACGTGCGGGCCACGGTGGGAATTACCGGGAACCAGATGGGTAACATACCTCTACTTGGGTGGAGGACTGGTGATCGACAAACTTGAGTACGTTGACGAATTCGGTGGCGGCAAGCTGTTCTCAGGTGAGCGCTCGCTCCACACGTGGAAAACGAATTTCGGCGCGGGCGTTGCTTATCCGATCGACGACCGATTCGACGTGCGATTGGATGTTCGCCAGACCATTGGCAAGTTCTCAGGTGATGCCGACATGAACACGCGTTTTAGTGTGGGCGCGCAGTACCATCCCAACATCCGTTTTTAGGAGCGCGCACTCATGAACTCGACACTTCGCGCACGACTCGCGCGCACGACTGCAGTGATTGCGTCGGCCGTTTTGTTGACGACCTCTTGCGAAATCAAAGACCACGGTTTCTTCGCGCCACTACCAAGAGAATCCAGTCAGTTTTACGGATCCGTGGGCGGAATGGTGAGGATGAACGGCACCGGGGCATCTGGATACACCATTTCCGGAGGCGGTCTCAACACGACCACACGAACCGACGGGAGTTACGAACTGTTGGACGTGACACCTGGACTGATCTCATTCAATCTGAGCGGAGTGCCCGCAGGGTCTATTTGCGATAAGGGATCTGGATTCGCACTGAACGTGTTGGCCGGCGTTAAGGCCATTCAAAACATCGAGTGCTCATCTCTCGGCAGCGCAACAGTTTCCATAACCGTGAATGGCTCGCCGCGAGCGGGGCTGTCAGTGTTGCTTGGCGGTCTTAGCGCGACAACAACAGCAAATGGAACCGCGACGTTTACCAACGTTCCCGCGGGACAATATCCACTGTCAGTGCTGACCACCGGCTTGCCAACTGGTAGCTCGTGCACCGCGGGACAGAGTGTCACGGTTTCCGCTGGGGCGAATGCGACCGCAGCCGTAACCTGTACGGCGCCAACTACCGGCACGATTGCCGGCGTCGTAACAGTGAACGGCATCGGCGCCGGTGGCATCACAGTTAGCACCGGTGCGGGTGGTCAGACCACGACCACAGGCGCGACCGGTTCGTACACACTAACCGGCGTCGCTCCCGGAACGCCGAGTGTGACCTTCACCGATCCCAACGGCGCGAATTGCGGTGCACCCGTTGGCACCGTCGTGAACGCCGGCGAGACGACCACGCTTAACCAATCGTGCACAAGACCAACAACGGGTGGGCTCGTCGGCGTCATTAGCGTCAACAACACGCCAACGAGTGGGGTGACGGTATCAGCAGGTGGCACTTCAGTTGTCACGAACGCAAGCGGTGTCTATCAGATCACCGGCCTCAGCGGAACGGTGACCGTTACGGTGACTGGACAAAATCTCACGTGCACGCCAGTGACGAGAACGGTGGTCATTGTTGTCGGTAGCAATGTTACCGTCGACTTCGCCTGTGATCGTCCTACGACCGGCGGAATCATTGGTGTAGTCAGCGTGAACAACGCACCAACGAGTGGTGTGACAGTGACCGCAGGAGGCGTGTCGGTTACCACCAACGCCA
>JANXUN010000134.1 GCA_025356185.1 Gemmatimonadaceae bacterium | reverse complement strand
GGCAACCACGCGCAAGGTGTGGCGTTAGCCGCGCGCATCTATGGCATGCGGGCGGTGGTGTGCATGGCCACCAACGCGACGCCTGCCAAAATCGCCGCGACCAAAGGCTACGGCGCCGAGGTCGTGTTGCATGGGAGTATTTGGGATGAGGCCAATGAAAAGGCGAAAGAGCTCGTACGCGATGAGGGGCTGACGTACGTGCATCCGTTCGACGATGCGCAGTTGATCGCGGGACAAGGGACGCTGGGACTTGAGATCGTACAAGACTGGAACGACGTCGACGTGATTGTCGTGCCCATCGGCGGCGGTGGCTTGATTGCCGGCGTATCGATGGCGGCCAAATCGTTCAATCCGAAGATTCAGATCATCGGAGTCGAATCGTCCGATGGTCCTGCAATGAAAGCAAGCGTCGATGCGGGGCATCTCGAGACGATTGATTGCCGCACGATCATCGACGGACTGCGTGTGCGTCGCGCGGGCGAGTTGAATTTTTCTGTCGTGCAGCGATTCGTCGATGACATCGTGACGTTACCCGATCGTCAAATCTTTGACGCGATGCTGTGGGTGATGGAACGGTGCAAGCTCGTGATTGAGGGCGCTGCTGCCGCGCCCGTCGCCGCACTCATGCACGGCCTCGTGAAAGCACCACGCGGTGCGCGCGTCGCTGCCGTGCTTTCAGGCGGCAACATCAATCTCGATCAGCTGCGCACACTCACGTGGAACTAGTCCGTTAACCCCACAACGCGGCGGACGGCGGTTGCATCACGCCGTTCACGCAACTCATCGCGTGTTCGCGATCGTGCGTTTGCAGCAATGGTCCGTCAAGATCGACATACCGACAGCGCTGGCCCACCAGGAATGCAGGCGCCATTCCTAACGACGTGCCGCACATGTTTCCCACCATGAGCTGCACGCCGTTTTGCAGTGCGATGTCGGACATCGCCAGCGCCTCGGTCAGGCCACCACATTTGTCGAGCTTGATATTAACGAACTGATAGCGGCTGATGACTTCAGCAAGCGAAGTCCGATCGGTCACCGATTCATCGGCCGCAAGTGGTAGCACCGAGCGAAGTCCGTCCAACTGCGCGTCTTCGTGCCGACGCACGGGTTGCTCAACCATCTCGACGCCAAGCTCGGCGAGCCTGGGCAGGATGCGTTCTAACAAATCGCGCGTCCACGACTGATTCGCGTCGACGGCAATGCGCGCGTTCGGATGTTCTTCACGAACCCAACGGACGACATCGACGTGTCTGGTGGCGTCGCACTTGAGTTTGAGCAGCGGAAAATGACGCGCGGCGCGCGCTCTGCGCCGAGTGTCGTCTTCAGTGCCGATTCCAAGCGTGTACACCGTCGTGAGATCGTGAATCGATGACAGCCCTGCGTCGCGCCATGCCGGCACGCCCGTTTGCTTTGCGCGCAAATCCCACAGCGCGCAGTCGAGCGCATTGCGTGCGCCGCCCGCTGGTAGCAACGATTGCAGTTGCTGCAACGTGTGGCGCGTGACGATGTCGTTGGGAGCCGCTGCCGCAACCATCGGCATCACCGATTCAATGAGCGCTGCATTGCCTTGGGGCGTCTCGCCGTCGTAGTCAACACCTGCGGCTTCTGCGCGACCTACTCGACCCACCGCGTCCGTAAGTGTCAACACCAGCACCGGGAGCGCCGTGATCGTGCCGCGCGCAATCGTAAACGGCTCAACGAGGTTCCAGTCCTCTCGCGCATGCGTCGCGGTGATCATACTGACGTCGGCGTGAGCGCAATCAACCGATCAACAATCGCGTCGACACCGCCACGCAACGGATCGCACACCGGCAACCCCAGTTCGCGCGAATGATCTCGCGCGTACGCGGCCCACGCCGCATCAGACATCGTTGACGAATTGATGCTCACGCCAACGCAGTGCGCGCGTGCGTTCGTGATATGCGCAGCTTGTGTATACTGCGCGATCGCATCATCGAGTGTTGGCAACGGAAAGCCAGGGAAATATTCGATGTGTGTGCGTGACGGATCATGACACAACACAAACGCATCGGGCTGCGACCCGTGCAGTAATCCCAGCGTCACACCGGCGTACGCGGGATGAAACAACGAGCCCTGCCCTTCAATCACATCCCAATGATTGGGCGCGTTGTCCGGCGAGAGCGTTTCTGCCGCACCGGCAACGAAATCCGAAACGACGGCATCAATCGCGATCCCTTCGCCAGCGATCATGATGCCGGTCTGTCCCGTTGCGCGAAACGTTGCGCGTACGCCTCGTGCAGTGAGCGCGCGAGTCAGTGCCAGCGCGGTGTACTTTTTGCCGAGCGCGCAGTCAGTTCCTACCGTCGCCACACGCTTACCCATGCGCTTGCGACCCGTCGCCGCAGGAAATCGCGTATCGGTATGTCGCACATCATGCAGCTGAACTCCGCGCGCCGCCGCCGCCTGCACTAACGCGGGAAACGACGTCAGTCGCGTATGCATACCGCTCACGATGTCCATCCCCGCCTCGATCGCTGCATGAATATCCGGCAACCAGTTGTCCGGCAACTTGCCGCCCACCGACGCGATGCCAATCACGAAGCTTCCCGCGCCGCGCGCGGCCGCGGCCGCTGGTGCGATGCGTGTTAAACCGACACTCACCGTAGCTGCCGGCAGGCTCCACTCGCCCAGCACGTCGTTTGGGCACCAGTCGCGAAGCCCACACGCCGTCTTCGCGTCGGTCGGAATCGTGGCGTCACCCAAGTACAGCAGGTACGGCTTTTTCAAAGTGAGCATGGCTGCAAAGAAACGGCGCCCGGCAAGGCGTGTCTAGTCGCTGTACGGCCCATCCTACAATCCGTGGCATGTAGGGTGCAGACTTGGTACAAGTGTCATTATCTATGAAGCTCTGCGGGCACTCGGCGAGGGCCGACGGCGCGTGAGCAGCATCCTTATCAGGAGTCGATGGCCATGTCAGTCATCACAGGAAGTACGTGGCGCCGAGTTGCGACACGAACGCTGTCCGTAAGTTTGGTGTTCGTCGCGGCGCGCGTTGACGCGCAGATCACGGAAGTCTCGCGTTCGCCGATCAGCGAAGTCGCGCAGATCACATTTGGTTATCGCTGCGACGATCGATTTGTCATTCGCAACGATGGGTCGCGCCCCGTTGCGCTCGAATACGCTTTGCAAAAGGGAAATGAGCATTTCAAGGTCTCGCTGAACTCCCGTGAGCAGGTCGAGTTGGATTCTAAATCCAAGGAGTCGATGGAGCTGTGGATGGACGGCAAGTTGATCGCCACGGCGCTCAAGGAAAAGCGTGCGTGCAAAGACGTTCAAGGCAACGCGTCCGTCGCGATCGCCCCGCTCGAAGTCACGACCACCAACGATCAGCGTGACAATCGCCAAATGTACGAAGGCGGCTTTGGTCGCTATCCGTACTATGACCCATTCATGTACGGTTCGTACTACGGTTCATTCGGCATGCGTCCGTTTTACACCGGCTATATCGGCATTCCGATCATTATTGGTGGACGCGGCGGTGGTGTGCGCCGTCGGTAACGCCTCTCGTGATTCGATGAATCGCCGTTGAGTAGAAAAAACGCCCCGCGCTTCGATGCGCGGGGCGTTTTTTCGCACCTGATGTTGTGTTGCGAACGCGTGTTACCAGATTTTCACACGATCAGTGAGCGGGCGAAACATCTTGTCACCAGACTGCACGTTGAACGTTTTGAGAAATACTTCGTTGTTCACGAGCGGCACGAATGCGCGGTACTGTCCTGGTGAATGCGGATTGGTCGCCAGTTGATTGCGCAACGCTTCATCGCGCTGCTTGGTGCGCCAAATCTGTGCGAAGCCCATAAAGAAGCGTTGATCGCCAGTGAGTCCATCAATCACAGGCGCCGGCTTTCCGCCCAGTGAAATTTTGTACGCGCGATACGCCTGCGCGAGTCCGCTCAGATCGCCGATGTTCTCGCCCATCGTCATCTTGCCGTTAATGTGCATGTCATCGATCGGATTGATCGCGTCGAACTGCGCGCCGAGCATGCTGGTACGCTGTTCGAACGCTTTGGCATCGTCGGCGCTCCACCAGTCGCGCAGATTACCGTCGCCGTCTGACTTGCGTCCCTGATCGTCAAAGCCGTGACCGATTTCGTGGCCGATCACGGCACCAATACCGCCGTAGTTCACCGCATCGTCCGCGGTCACATCAAAAAACGGCGGCTGCAAAATCGCGGCAGGAAATACGATTTCGTTGTTTGACGCGTTGTAGTACGCGTTCACCGTTTGCGCCGTCATCGACCACCGCGTGCGATCAACAGGTTGCCCCAGTCGCGCCACCATCTCGTCGTTCTCGATCATCCGCGAACGCTGCGAATTGCCAACGAGATCACCACGCACAATCGTGAGCTTGGTGTAGTCCTTGGGTTTGTCGGGGTAGCCAATCTTCACGGTAAACTTGGCGAGTTTCGCCTTCGCAGCGGTTTTCGTTGCGGGGCTCATCCACTCCAGACTGTCAATGCCAACCGAATACGCGTTGACGAGATTTTTCACGAGCGCATCCATGCGCACTTTCGCTTCGGCGGGAAAATGCGTCTCGACGTACATCTTGCCGGTTGCGTCGGCCAGCACCCCTTCGGTGGCGCTCACCGCACGCTTCCACCGCGGCTGTTGTTCTTGTAGTCCGCCAATTGCGCGTCCGTTGTATTCAAAACGCGCGTTCACAAAGGCGGCGGGAAGCTCACTTGCGTTTGCATCGAGCAACTTGGCTTTCAAATATTCACGCCACGTGCCGACAGGCGTGGCGCGCATGATCGTATCGACGGCGTTGATGTAATCGGGCTGACGCACTACGACGTCCGTTGCTTTTGACAATCGCGCGGCGGCCAGGTACGCGTTCCAATCGAATGCCGGTGACATCGACTTGAGTTGCGCAACCGTCATCTTGTTATACGTCGCGTTGCGATCGCGGCTCTTCACGCGGTCCCACTGCTTGGCGGCAATCGAAGTTTCCAGTGCCAGCACCCGCTTTGCCGCACCCGCTGGATCGGGTTCTTTCGCAAGCGTGAACAGGGTCGTGAGATATTTGGTGTACGCGTTGCGCACCGCGACGGTTTTCGGATCGTTCTTGAGGTAGTACTCGCGATCGGGCATTCCCAGGCCGGCTTGACCCACCTGTACAATGTTGGTTGACGACGCTTTTTGATCGGGGCCAACAGTCACGCCAAGCGGTCCGCGCACGCCCTTCGCTGCAAATGTCGCAAACGCGGCGGGTAATTGCGCGCTGGATGTCACGGCACTGATCGCTTTCAAGTCTGGGGCAAGGGGCGCAAGCCCCAACTTCTCGATGCGCGCGGAGTCCATGTACGTCGCGTACATATCGCCAACTTTCTTGCGCTCGATTTCGGTCGCGCCGTTGGTGAGCTTGACTTGCTTTGGCGCGGCGCGGTCACCAGGCGGGGTAGGCTTGGCCGCCGACTCAAACAGCGAGTGCATCGCATCACGACTGTGATCGCTCAACTCATTGAAGGCGCCAGCGCCCGAGGCGTCGCTCGCGATGACGGTTTTCTTGAGCCACGCACCATTCACATAGCGAAAGAAGTCGTCTTGCGGCCGAATCGATTTATCGAATCCCGATGTATCGATACCGCTTTTGAGCGAACGCGTTTGCGCGTTCGCAGTCGCGCTTGACGCGAGGAGTGCCACGCACGATGCGCCGAGTAGTGCAGCGGCGAGCGAACGTGAACAGGCGCGACGATGCGCGCGCACGAACTGAACCATAAAGAGCTCCGGCAGGGATTGAGTGGGAACACTTGAACGTCGTCGCTCGACGAAGCGAACGGAAGGGCCGCATCGTGTCACTCACCTCTCACCAACCCGCGGGACGAATCGCAGTTTAGTGGGCATCTGTCGTTAAATCCGTGGCATCGCACAGGAGATGGTATGTCAAAGCGCCCGAGCCGTCGTGAATTTATGGGGTGGACGTTTGCAGGCGCGGCTGGTGCCGCCAGCGGGATGATGCCGCATTTGCTCGCCGCGCAGCCCGCGCGACCGGCGGCGCCGAGCGGACGCGCCATCGAGCCCGAGTTGGTGGTAGTCAACGCGAAGGTGTATACGATGAGCAACGCGTCGCCGCGCGCTGAAGCCTTTGCCGCCAGCAGTGGTCGCTTCGTTGCCATCGGAAGCTCGGCGAACATGCGATCGCTTGCTGGAAAGAGCACGCGCGTGATCGATGCAAAAGGGATGACGATTGTTCCCGGTTTTATCGACACGCACAATCATGCGGGTGGCACGACGCTGTTGTACGACGTGCTCGTCGGCAATCCGTTTGAAGTCGAGTTTGTCACGATCGCGAGCATCATCGAAAAATTGCGTGCGCGTGCACAGGCAACGCCCGAGGGGACGTGGGTGTCGGGATACTTCCACGACGACACCAAACTCAAAGACAAGCGCTTGCTCACAATGCGCGATCTCGATCAAGTGTCGACAACGCAGCCCGTTGTTGTGCGACATCGCGGAGGTCACACGGCATTTTACAACAGCGCAGCATTTCGTATGGCGAACGTGACGCGTGACACGCCCAATCCTGCGGGCGGCACGTTCGACAAAGACGCCAACGGTGACTTGAACGGGCGCGTCACCGACGCCGCGATGAACATGCTCAATCGCGCGGGCAAGCGGCCTGAATTTACTGCCGCCGAGCGGGACAAGCGCGAGCGTGATGGCGTCGCGCACATTTCGAAAGAGTTTGCACGGTACGGATTGACGTCCGTGCACCACGAAGGCGGCGATCTTGCGGCCATTCAAGACGTCCGCGCGCGCGGCGACTTAAAGCATCGGGTGAGTTACGAAGCGAGCGGCAGTGTGTTGGAATCGATGATCACCAACGGCATTCGCACCGGCTTTGGTGATGAGTGGATTCGCTTTGGTGCCACGTCGGAGTACACCGTCGACGGTTCGTTCTCCGAGCGTACGATGGCGCTCAGCACGCCGTACGCGGGCACGACGTACAAAGGCAACGTCATGCAAACGCACGACGGATTGAACGCGTGGGTCGAGCGCGTGCATCGCGCGGGCATTCAAGTGAACTGTCATGCCAACGGAGACGTTGCCATCGACATGTATCTCACCGCGGTCGAACGCGCGCAAAAACTGTTTCCGCGCGCCGATGCACGTCCAAAGATCACGCACTGCACGCTCATCAACGACGATCTCATCAGGCGCATCAGAGCGCTCGATGCGATTCCGGCCATGTTTACCACGTACGCGTACTACAACACCGACAAATTTCCGTTTTACGGCGAAGCACTCATGAAGCGCAGCATGGCGTATCGCACGATGCTCGATGCGGGAATCCACGCGGCGGCGGGGTCTGACTTTAGCCCTGGTCCATTCGCGCCACTCATGGGCATTCAAGGCATGGTGACGCGCACGGGGTGGGATGGCACCTCGTGGGGCGTGAATCAGCGCATCACTGTCGACGAAGCGATTCGCGTGAATACGTTGCACGGTGCGTATGCGTCGCACGAAGAATCGATCAAGGGTTCGATCGAAGTTGGCAAGCTCGCGGATTTCGTGATGTTGGCCGACGATCCGCATACCGTGAAGGCGGAGGTCATCAAGGACATCAAGATTGTGCAGACGGTGGTGGGTGGAGTGACGATGTACCAGGCAGGGTGAGGCGTTCAAGTTCACGCAGCGGTGACCCAGCTGCCTGCCGCGTTACTCAACCGCGCTTGGCGAGCACGCTGATTGACGCGCATCACTCCGGCATTTGGGCATGCTGCAGGGTTAGGTGGGCTGCCCAACAGGGTGAGGCATGCCACTCAGGACGAGTCTTTTGAGGTGCACCTTGCGACTTGCGTTGTCGATATCGATACCGACAAGTTCGCCGTTCGCGTCATAGTCGAGGACGATGCCGTCCGACACTTCACGACTTTCGACGCTCGGATGCTCGGAGAGGTCGATGTAGAGCGAGTCCGTCTCGGGATAGTACGCGAGTTTCACGGTGTGAACCTACGGTCTGGGAAGGCGTTGTGAATAGTCACGCGGTCCTGCAGCGTGATAACACGAAGATATCGTCCGCCGAGCTCCGGGACTATTCCCCAGAATCGAAAACGATCATTCCACTGTGCTTCGGCTCGAATTGGATTTTCCACGATCGCGATGCACCATTCGCGACGCAGATAGGGACGTTTGCGCAGTACCTGATCATCGAAATACGCCGTGAACTGATAAATTGCCATCGGGAAAACATAGGAACTCCCGGAGCATCGAGAGGTCGCGAAATCGCGTTGAGGTTGTTGTTCTTTTGCAGCAAGGTGGGAACGTCGAGTGCGCCGTCATGGTGCCCGCAGTTTGCGCTCGATGGTGCAGCATTCGACGAGCGGGTGAACCTACCGACACGTCGCCGCGGCGCGTGAAGCAGTTCGTCGCGGAGCTATCGCGCGAACCGCAAACAGCTGCCACTCTTGCGCGGCCACGGCAGCGTACGTAACACCGGTCGCGCTCGTTGCCGACGACGCATCAAACAGCGCGCGTACACACCGTGTCGTGATCGCGTCAAATTCCACGCGATTGAACGCGTTCACCACTGATGTGTAGGGCGTGCGGGCTGTCACATCGCGCCACGTCTCGCCGTCACGAAACTGTAGGCGCCACGCGCGCGGCGGTGCAACACCAATGCCGCTGCCAGCGGGATGATCGGCCCAGAAGTACATACTTGACGCGTTGACCGTTACCGGTGCGTCCCATTGATACACGACCCACTGCTGCGGCGGATTGTCGCGCGTCCACGTCGCCCACATATCCGGCGGCAACGGATTCGCGCGCACTTTGCCGTCGTTGAGCGCATGCAGCCAGTATTGCACGGGAACAGGTGCGTTGGACGCTGACAATCGCGCGTGTGACGCAACGTTGAACGTTGGCGTGCTGTCTAACGGCGCGCCGCCGGTCGAAATGACTTTGCGAATACTCGCTGGCGACGTCGCATCATTCCACGCGATCCGATCGATGGCAACGGAGCGCCGAAAGTGACCACCGCCCGGTGCATCGGCGGTGTGATATGTGAGCACCCATTCACCGCGGTATTCAACGATGCCTGGGTGCGACGTGGTCGATGAGACGGGATCGAGCAACACGCCACGGTAGGTCCATGGACCCAGTGGTGATGATGACGTGCCGTAGGCGATACACGCGTAGTAGACCGCGTCGGTGCAACGCACGGTGTCGCGACCGATAACCGTGGGCGTCGTGTTGTTCGCTGCGTACGCCATGTAGTACACGCCGCGCCGCTTGAACAACCACGCCGCTTCAAAAAATCCGGTCAGCGATGTCACATCATTCGGCGTGCCGAGAAACGTGATCATGTCGCTCGACAACTCGACGCCTTTCAGCTTTCCAAACGTCCCCCAGTAGAGATACGCACGACCGTCATCGTCGACGAATACTGCTGGATCAATGTTTTGAATCGTGTTGGGGAGTGGATACGATTGCGAAACGATTGGCCCGCTCGGATGCGCATCACGCCACGGACCGAGTGGTGAGTTTGACACCGCCACGCCAATCGCGAACTTGTCGCGATTGCTCGACGACGCTTCCATGACCGGTGCATACAGATAGAATCGTTTATCTGGGCCACGCACAATTTGCGCAGCATAGGCGCGCCCCGGCGTGGCCCACGCAAACACGTCGTGCGGCTGCGCAAAGTGCGGGTAGTGCGTCCATCGCCCGCGAGCAATATCGTCGTGCGTTACGAGCATTTGCCATTCGGGCATCAGGAAATCATTCACGTTCGCTGGCGCGGTATCGCGCCCCGTGATGATGTACAATGTGTTGTCGACCACAAGCGGCGCCGCGTCGGCGGTGTAATCACGCCCGTTGGATACAATCGGATTTGATGCGGAGACGATGACGGTCGAAGCAATCTCATGGCGCACCGATGATGCGCCGCGCGACGCGCCCGGTGAACAACTCGTCCATGCGATACACGCGATGAACCACCCGGCAGCTCGCAGGCACAGACTCCCACGCGTCAACAGACCACCACCGGTTGCATCAGTCAACCTCGTCAAACGGCAAGTCATTCAAATTCGCATCGATGTAGTAGAGAAAGGAGTCGTCAGAAAATTGTAGCGTGGGGGATTTTATTAATTCAGTCTAGATAGTAGACTTAATTATGACACTCGATCAGTTTGCGCGGGTTCTCGAGGCATCGCCAAAGTGGGTCTTGAATACGTCGAGGGCCATTGGCGCCGACCACGACTACAGCCTTGAGCGCGCGCGAAGCTTCGCGATCGCGCGTGCCGTGCATGAGGCCGTTCAACTGCCGTTGCCACAAGCGTTTTCGTTGGCGCGAGAAGTGCTCGCAGAGTGGACGGGCGATGAGCGTCCGCTCTCAATTCGCATGGAACCCAGCGGTGACGTTTCGCTGACGCTCGATGTGTATCGTCTTGTGGCATCAGTGAACGTGCGTTGGTCAACGCTTTGCGAATCGTACGCGCCGATAATGCGCGGACGACCGAAGGTGAAAACCGCCAATCCGCTCGATGCGGCGCGTGACTGGGGACTCGACCTGTCGTTGCTCCGTGACAACCTCCGCAAGTCTCCTCTCCAACGGCTCCAGCAACTCGACAACATGCATGCCTTCGCACACACGGTGCGACGGGGCACATAAAATCAGTTCGGCAGACACGGTCGATACCAATGTTTGAAACCATTTTAGCAGCGCTGGTGGCGCGTGACGTTCGATTTGTGCTCATCGGCGGCGTTGCGGCGACGGTTCACGGGTCGGCGCGCTTCACCAATGACATCGATATTTGTTACGATTCGGCCACCGATAATGTCCATCGGCTCGTCGCACTTCTCGTCGAGTGGCACGCGTATCTGCGTGGAGTCGAGCCTGGGTTGCCGTTTGTGCTTGATCAGCGAGCGTTTCGCACAACGCCAGTGATGACGCTGACTACCACCATGGGTGCCATCGACGTACTGGACATGGTGCCAGGCGTTGGACGCTATTCTGATGCGCTCGCTGTTTCGGAGCTTGTCCGCATCGGGCCGACGACGTTTCGTGCGCTCACGCTCGACGCACTGATCGCGTCCAAGCAAGCTGTTCGACGCAAGAAAGACCTCGAACAGCTCATCGAGCTCGAGGCCATTCGCGCATTGCGAAACAAGCAGTAGGCTACCCGCGCAGCGTCGGTGCACCCCGACGAGCCGCTTGTACCACTGCCGCCTGCTGCGCCGCAGTAAACCGCCCAGCCTTCTGCCACTCGCCGGCAACCCGCTCCGCCTGGGCAACGAGTGCTGACGCACGCGCAAACGGCGCCGCACTCCACACCGCATCCATGAACGTCGCACCATCATCACGCGCGCCGTTCTCCACGCCGGAATCCACCGCACCAAACACGATACTCGGCTCACGCCGCCGCACGTACATGTGATACGGCTGCGTTGGACCGCTTTGTGGATCGGCTACAAACATTGGCGCAAACGTGAGTCCATTCGCGGTGAAATGCAGCGGCTTGTTCGCTACCTGTTCCATCATGCCCGCAAAATCACCGTTGAGTGCGAAATGTTTATACAGCGACACCGACAGCAGTCCGGTATCAAGTGCCGCTTTCGCCGCAGCCGCCTGTACTTCTGGTGACACGTTCGTTGCCGCCGCGGCAGATTGCCCTGCGGCTCCAAACGTTTGCGGACGGGTTGATGCGGCCTGCACTGTAAGCAACGTTGGACCGTAGTACAACGCCTGCACCGACGCGTTATCAATCGTGCGTTCGGCGCGGAACGTCATCGGCATCTGCATGTCGACGCGATCACCGCGTTTCCACTTGCGATCAATCATGACGTACTGCCCCGGCGTGATCGCCAGTTTTTGCGCGACGCCATTGATCGACACCGTGTACCCGTTGCGCACCCACGCTGGTACACGCAAGGCCAACGCGAGCCGGCTATCACCGCGCACCGTGAACGAGCTCGCGCCTTCCATCGGATAGCGCGTCGTCTGTTCAATCGTGAATCCTGCGTCGTGCCACTCCAACACGCTCGGGATATACAAGTTCACGTACAGCGTGGATTTGTCGGCCGAACGGAAGTAGATGGAATCCTGATACTTGGTGTGATTTTCCATGCCGCTGCCGCCGCAACAGGTGCCGATATTGCCGTAACTGCGACGCTCGCCCGGGCGCACCGGTTCAAAGTATGTCACCTCGGGGCTGGTGACACTGTCGTTGTCGCGCCGAGAGCCCAGGATCTGATTGAACAGTCCCTGCTCGTAGTAGTTCATGTACTTCGCGTCGGGCTCATGGAAAAACAGATTGCGCGTGAGCTTGAGCATGTTGTACACGCAACACGTTTCTGCGTGATCGCGATTGTTGGGCTCCGACCACAGCGATCCGGCAATCACATCACGCTTGCGCAAGATCTCGCCAACGCCCAACCCGCCGTGCGCATACGTACGATGCGGCACGATCATGTCCCAGAAATTTTTTGCGGCCGTGTGATACGTTGGCTCGCTGTTCTGC
>JANXUN010000125.1 GCA_025356185.1 Gemmatimonadaceae bacterium | reverse complement strand
CTCGTCGTTGGGCAAGGGCATCGCGGCGGCGTCACTTGGACGCTTACTCGTGGAGCGCGGATTTCGCGTGACCATGATGAAGCTCGATCCATATCTCAACGTCGACCCGGGTACCATGTCCCCGTTTCAGCACGGTGAAGTGTTCGTCACGGAAGACGGTGCCGAAACCGATCTCGACCTCGGTCACTACGAACGGTTTCTCGATCGGCCGTTGTCACAGGCGAACAACATCACAACCGGTCGCGTGTACTCGAACGTGATCACGAAGGAACGCCGCGGCGAGTATCTCGGGTCGACGGTGCAAGTGATTCCGCACATCACCGACGAAATCAAAGGCGCGATTAAGCGCGTCGCCCCGGGCAATGATGTCGTGCTGGTAGAAATCGGCGGAACGGTTGGCGACATCGAGTCGCTCCCATTTCTCGAAGCGATTCGTCAGTTCCGCCGTGAAGTCGGCAAAGAGAATGCACTCTTTGTGCACTTAACGCTCGTTCCGTACATCGCAGCGGCGGGAGAAGTGAAAACGAAGCCGACGCAACACTCGGTGCGCGAGCTCATGGAAATCGGTATTCAGCCTGACTTTCTGATTTGCCGTGCAGAGCGGCCGCTCGCCGACGATGTCAAACGCAAAATCGCGCTCTTCTGCAACGTGGATTTTGGCGCCGTTATCGAAAGCCCTGACGTGCCCACGATCTACGAAATTCCCCTCACGTTTGAAGCGCAAGGATTTGCCGATCGTGTGATGGAGCGCTTGCGACTCGTCGCGCCCACGCCAGATCTCGCGTCGTGGCGCAGCATGGTGCAGCGAATTACGCGTCCCAGAGCGCGCGTCAAAATTTGCGTCGTTGGGAAATACACGGACTACGTCGACAGCTATAAGAGCGTGCAAGAGGCGCTGATCCACGGAGGTATCGCGAACGACATTGGTGTCGATCTCGCGTGGACGTCCAGCGATTCGTTCACGTCGGCGGCAAAGGCGCGAGAAATACTTTCGGAGTTTCACGGACTGTTAGTGCCCGGCGGCTTCGGAGTTCGAGGCGTCGAGGGAATGGTCGAAGCAATTCGCGCTGCTCGCGAAATGCAACTGCCGTTTTTCGGCATCTGCTTAGGTATGCAGGTCGCCCTTATCGAGTTCTCGCGCCACGTGCTCAATCTCGACGATAGTCACTCGAGCGAATTTGCGCCGGAGTGTGCTGATCCCGTGATCTCTCTGCTCGATTCGCAAAGAGAAGTGACCGACAAAGGCGGTACCATGCGCTTAGGGACATATCCGTGCCGGTTGAGTCGCGGATCGAAGGCCGCAGAGATTTATGGGCAGCCAGAAGTCAACGAACGTCATCGTCATCGCTACGAAGTGTCCAATCGCTATCGCGAACGGTTTGTCGAGAACGGCATGCGCTTGAGCGGCCTGTCACCCGATGGATCGCTCGTGGAGATGATTGAACTGCCCGCCCATCCGTGGTTTATCGGCTGTCAGTTTCATCCAGAACTGCAATCACGTCCGCTGCGTCCGCACCCGCTCTTTGCAGGATTCGTCGCTGCCGCCGAACGTGCCATGCGGAATACGCTTGCGGTTGCTGCTCCGGCGTCGGCATCACTTTCGGCAACGCCGACCAGTAGCGCAGCGCCGGTGTCGACACATTAACGCGCTCGTTTCGATGACCGCAAAACGCGGCGCACATTCGTTGCGAATGCCCAGCGATAGGCTTTTTATGATTGCTGGGCCCTGTCAGCTCGAAGACGATTCGCTCAATCTGCGTGTTGGCGAAGCGCTGGCGCGGTTGGCCGAGCATGTACCTGGCGGAATCATCTACAAAGCCAGTTTCGACAAAGCGAATCGTTCCAACGTCGATGGTGTGCGCGGCCCAGGGCTGGACGAGGGATTGCGTGCGCTTGAACGCGTGCGGGCGGCGACAGGACTTCCAATTCTCACCGATGTCCACGAAGCGTCGCAATGCGCACCCGCGGCGCAGGTCGTTGACGTTTTACAAATCCCTGCGTTTCTCTGTCGCCAAACCGATTTGCTGGTTGCCGCTGGAGCCACAGGTATCGCCGTCAATGTGAAGAAAGGGCAGTGGATGCACCCCGAAGGAATGCGCGGCGCGATTCGGAAAGTCGAAGCTGGGGCCAATCTCGCCGGGCACACCGTTGGAGAGCTCGCAGTGACCGAACGCGGCACGTTTTTCGGCTATGGCGATCTCGTAGTCGACATGCGCACGTTTGCGCGGATGCGAGCGAGTTGCAACGTTCCCGTAATCTTTGATGGCACGCATAGCGTACAGCGCCCGGGACTTGGCGCCGAAGGCACGAGTGGCGGAGCGCGAGAGTTTATCGCGCCGTTGGTGCTCGCGGCGGTCGCGGCGGGTGCGCAAGGTCTCTTTCTGGAAACGCACCCCAATCCAGATCAGGCACCGAGTGACGGGCCAAACATGTTGCGTCTCGAAGCGCTGCATGATCTCGTCACACGCGCCGTCGATATCTGGTCGCGTGTGCATTCTCGCAGTGGTGACGCGTAAGCCGATGAACGAGGACGCACTCCCGCCACTCGTGCTACACGCACCGCGCATCGATCCCGCGCTTGCAAAACGCATTCGCGTCGTCGGTCTCGACGTCGACGGCGTGCTCACGGACGGTGGTGTGTATCTCGGCGCGACTCGTGCCGACGAGGCCGGCGACACCACTCCGTTTGAATTCAAACGTTACGACATTCAAGACGGACTCGGACTGCAGTTTCTACGTGACGCCGGTATTCAGATCGTGATCATCACCGGACGCGTCTCCGAAAGCGTTGCTATGCGCGCCAAAGAACTTGGCGCGGTCGCGCTGGTGCAAGACCCTCACGCAAAAAAACTACCAGCACTGCAGCGGGTGCTCGACTCTCTCGGAATCGGTTTGCATGAATGTGCATTCGTCGGGGATGACATTCCTGATCTATCAGTGCTGCGCGCTGTAGCGCTGCCTGTTGCTGTCGGAAACGCGACGACCGAAGTGCGACGCGCGGCACACTTGCAGCTGCATGCGCGCGGTGGTCATGGGGCAGTTCGCGAGTTTGCTGAAGCGCTGTTGATCGCCCGCGGCGAATGGACCGATCTTATTGAAGCATACG
>JANXUN010000120.1 GCA_025356185.1 Gemmatimonadaceae bacterium | reverse complement strand
GTCTTCGTCGAGCCCTTTGTTGTGTTTCAGGTCTTTGTTAATCGCTTGTTGCATCGCTTCCATCTTACGCGCGATAGTTTTGTCTTTCGGCTTGTCGCTCGCGTAATCGATTTTGATCACGCCGGCAACGTTGGTGTTTGCGTGACAATTGCTGCACACATTTCCTAGGCCGCGACCGTATTGCTCATCCATCATGGTGAGAAACGCTTTCACGGGCATGTCTTTGTTGAGTTGCACACTCTTAAAGACTTTGCCGGCCGGCTCGTCTTCGCGGCCAGCAACAGAACGCAGTACCTCGGCGAGATTCGCGCGACGAATGGAATCCTGCGTCTCAGGCTTGGGCGCTTCACGACGACGCTGCGGTGCGCCGCCCGCTCCGGGCGCGTTCGCAGCGCCTGCGCCCCGACCGGCAGGTTGAGCCGCTGGGCGCGCTGCCGTCACCGGTGCCTCAGGCTTCGCGTGCGCACAGCCGAGTACCGCGCTGACTGCAATGACTGCGATGGACGTGGTCCATGATCGATGCATCACATCTCCTGAAAGTGTTCGACGATACCTGTATGCGATTCCTTGCACTACCGCTACCATATCACCCGCGTTTGCGAGCCAGTATGGTGCCACGACACGTGATCGCGCCACAATGACAGGGGTACTTCCGTTTGGCCGCCGGTGTATGGCGTTCATTCAAAATGTATGCGTAGTCGTACACGAGCTCTTCGCCAGGCTCGATATCATGAATGGTCTCCAGCCAAATTCGGCCGTCATCGATCACAGCGTCGCAGTTGGGCGCGCACGAATGATTGAGAAAGCGCGCCTCGTTGCCGTTCACTGAGGCATCGACCACGACCTCGTCGTCGATCGCAAAGAGATACGTGTGATGGCGGGTCCGATCAGTATCGGGATAGCGTTTGTCGGATTCTGCGGGCGTGATCCGTTCGCCCGCGTATTCAATGAGCCTGACGCCAGCAGGAATGTGACGCGTCGCGAACGCGCCCAGCCCCTGAATCCCCGATTGGCGCACTTCGAACGGCAACAACTCGTTGATTTCACGCATGATGCGAAAATTAGCAGATGATCCTGACCCGACGGGATGTGTTCGGGACCATCGGCGGCGGAAATTCGCTAGATTGTAAGGATATCAAGGAGGGATCCATGACCCGCTCGTTGCCGGTCGCCCGCGACGCGTTCATCACCGCGATGAACCGGGACACCGCAGGCTCTGACCGACCCCGCTACACCGCTGTGCTCGACGCGCTCATTGAGTGGAGTCTCGCGCGTCCTGAACAGCTGCAATTCCGCACGGACGAATCCGCCTCTGGCGTGGTGAGTTTTCAGCGAATTGGATCGAACGCCGTGTTTTGGGCAGCACGCCCAATGCGTGGCAGTGGACCGAAAATCGAGTTTTTGCCGCGCGCGTCTGCACTGCTGACCGCGGAAAAACGAGCCGAAGCGCGAGAAGCGCTGAACAAATGCTGTCGCGAGTTGCTGGATGAAGACGATCGCTTGGCGATTACTTTCGGCGCTCTAAAAAACACTACTGCGCGCGAGACCGTCTTCACATTGATGGACGACTTGCTGCAGACTACATAAAAATTCTGTGAACGCACCACTCGAATCGCCTGAGCGCGGTTTCTCGGCGCTTGGGCTCGATGTTCGAGTGACCGACGCGCTTGCGGCCCTCGGATACGAAGAACCCACACCAGTTCAACTCGCCACTATCCCGCCCCTCATGGCGGGACGTGATGTGTTGGCACAAGCAGCAACCGGTACGGGCAAGACTGCCGCATTCGCGCTGCCGCTGTTGCATCGCGTGTTTCCCGATGCAAAACCCAACGAACGCACTGCAGCGCTGATTCTCACACCCACGCGTGAGTTGGCGATGCAAGTTGCTGAAGCGGTTCACCGCTACGGCAAGCCGCTGGGCGTGCAAGTGCTCGCCATTTACGGCGGCGCATCGATGGAAAATCAGATTCGCGCACTCAAGCGTGGCGTCGATGTTGTTGTCGCGACACCGGGACGCGCGCTCGATCATATCCGTCGCAAAACGCTGCAGCTCGGCTTTCTCAAGACGGTTGTACTGGACGAAGCCGACGAAATGTTGGACATGGGATTCGCCGATGAACTCGAAGCGATTCTCGAAGTCACGCCAAAGACCCGGCAGACGGCGCTGTTTTCAGCGACGCTCCCGCCGCGCATTTCGGCGATCGCACAACGGCAGCTCAAAAATCCGGTCATCGTTACGATTGACCGCGAAGTCGTGCGCGATGGTGAAGCCGCTCGTGTGCGTCAGGTGGCGTACATGGTGCAGCGCGCGCACAAGATGAACGTGCTCGCGCGCGTGCTCGATATCGAACAGCCGACGTCGGCGATTGTGTTTTGTCGCACGCGTACGGAAGTCGATGAGCTCACGGAATCGTTGATCGCACGTGGTTTGCGCGCTGACGGCTTACACGGTGGACTGAGTCAGGATCAGCGCGATCGTGTGATGAACAAGTTTCGTGCGCGCAAAACTGAACTGTTAATCGCCACAGATGTTGCGGCACGTGGCCTCGACGTCAAGCATGTGTCGCACGTGGTGAACTACGATGTGCCCGTCGACGCAGAGTCCTACGTGCACCGCATTGGACGCACGGGGCGTGCCGGTCGTGAAGGCGTCGCGATTACGCTCGCGGAACCGCGCGAACATCGCTTGCTGCGCAACATCGAACGGATGACGGCGCAACGCATTGAGATTGCGACGATTCCGACGGTGGCCGATCTGCGCTCACGTCGCATGGAGTTGGCAAAAGCGGGGTTGCGTGAAGCGATTATTGCTGGTGAGTTTGAGCAATACCGCAGCATTGTCGAGGCGCTCGCCGAAGACTATGACGTGATGGATGTCGCGGCGGCAGCGATCAAGTTGCTCGAAGCGCAAAACGAAACAGACGACGCTGAGATTCCGGTCGCCGTAGCGCGTCCCGAGCGTCCGGCGCGCGACGAGAGCACGCGTGGTCCGAGTCGCGGTGGTCCGGCGGCACGCCCTGGGGCACGTCCGGGAGCGCGAAGCGAATCGCGCACTGAATCGCGCGGTGATGCAGGCAGCGAGTCGCGCGGACCTTCGCGTGATGCGGCGTCGACCGATCGTAAATCCGTTGGTAAAAAGCCCATTTCTAAATCACGCGCGACACCGGAATGGACGGTCGCAAAGTTGTGGGTTGGCGCGGGACGTAAAGCCAACCTGCGACCGGGTGATTTGGTTGGTGCGATCGCGAATGAGGTCGGTATTGATAGCAGCTCGATCGGCGCGATTCAAATCGGTGATGCGTTCTCGACGGTCGAAGTGCCAGAGGAGATCGCCGAAGATATCATTCGCGCGCTCAAGGCGACCAAGATCAAAGGCATGAAGGTGCCCGTGCGGAGAGATCGATCGAAGTAGCGCGCATCGTGATCGCAGCGGACGCGTACAGCGATCGACACAAACAGCAACTGACTACCACGGATACAAAGCGGATTTGACGGATAACAACGGATCAAACATTCAAAGTGTTTGATCCGTTTTTATGTGGTACAAATCCGCTGTTTATCCGTGGTAGTCAGTTGCGTTTAGGCCGTAGCCTGAACCGCGCTCTGCGCGTCATGAGTTTTTCGTGCCAACAGCGCGCGCACATGATCACGCTGCAAATGATAAATCCAACCGCCAACAGTCGCGGCAGCGACCGTGAACGCTACCATCAATGCGCTCGCGTGGTACGCCGGATGAAACCCGCGCGCGATTTCCAGCAACAACGCTATTCCGCCACCCCAGAGCAATATGCGTCCGGCTAATTGCCGGTAGCGCGGCAAGTCGCGTCCATGGAATTCGGCGATGATGTAGCCGACCAACGTGAACGCTGCAACGTGTTCGAGCGCGAGAAAAATCGAGACAGTAGTCGTGTCTTCATTTGGCAGTAACGCCCACGTGCTGCGCCACACTCCGTCCGCATCATCGAGCGGCCACAGCGAGGAGAGTGCGAGGTACGTTGCGAAGAGCGGCATTACCATACGCAACGTCGGCAATTCGAAGCGCTGTATGCGACCCGCGTCGCGATCGCGCGCTGTTGCAAGACTGCGCAACAACGATACCGCGATAATGAGTGCCGCTCCGGCGAACAACAGTCCGACATCGCGAATGCGACCAGGAAGCAAGGCGATTGCATACCATGCGAGCGCTGCAACGACTAACCACCCGCGTGCGATGCGCCGCGATGGTTCGAGATACGCCGCATACACGGTGCCAAGCACGCCGCCTGCGAACGCGACGATCGGCAGCATCAACCACGCTCGCGCACCACCGTCGCTGGCAAGACCGGCCAGCCACATGAGTGGAACCAATAAGTACACCAATCCCATAAGCGGAAGCTCAAGCGCTAACGTGCGTATGGCGTTGCCGCCTTCGATGCGACGCAGCGCTACCGCGTACACCCACGCGCCAAGTATCGCTCCCGCGGTGTTGGTCGCTACATCGATGAGGGAGGTGTACCGTGTTGGCTCAAACAGCTGCGCGATCTCAATGCTGCCGCTCAGGCAGGCGCCAATCGTGAGTACGCGGAACCAGTGCACCGGTGCGCCAGCCGGTCGAGACAGCTGATACACAAAGCCGATGGGTACAAACATCACCACGTTCATCACAATGTCTGCGACGTCCCACACGCTCGTCAATCCGTGCACGGGCGCAGTGGCGAAACGAAATGGCGCGATCGTGATGATCAGCGTCACAGCAATCAAGTATCCAAGCACAGCGCTGCCCAATCGCGCTGCCGACTGATCGGCGGCGCGACGGGTTTGCAATGCAGAGTACGGCGGTGTCCGAGCCACGTGGCGAAGTATCGGCGCATACAGCGATTGTGTGAAGGGCTCCCGCGAGACGCCGAAAAACGAGTAGCTTTTAATGAGGAACTCTCGTGGCGACGACATCATTTGTCTCTGCCTGTGCGACTTCACCGTTTCCACGGTCCGCTTATGACTGCCTCTGTCAAACTTCGTCCACCTGCGTCGCGAGCAATGATCGCCCGCGTTGTGTCGCGTGCTGTTGTCGCATCAACGGCATTGATGTTGATACGCACGCCGACGTTGGAAGCACAACCGAAGCGGCCGGTCACTGCGCCATCCGCCATGGGTTCGACATATGTACCACCCGCCGGGTCATGGGAGCGACGATCACCGGCGAGCGTCGGACTCGACTCGGCGAAGCTCATGGAAGCAGTCGCGTATGCGATCGCGAGCGAAAGCAAAAATCCGCGCGACCTTGAGCTCAATCACTATCAAACATTTGGTCGCGAACCGTTTGGTGTGGCGATCGGCCCTATCGCTCCGCGTGGTGAACCGTCGGGTGTGATTGTGCGACACGGATATGTTGTCGCTGAGTGGGGTGATCCAAACGCGGTCGAGATGACGCACAGCGTGACAAAAAGTTTGTTGTCATCGGTGGTTGGCGTCGCCGTCGATCGCGGCATCATTCACAGTGTCTTTGATACGTTGTCGAAAGTGATTGGACCGATTCTCATCGCCGGGCAACCGACGACCGGACTGGGCGCTGATCGTCCGGCCGATGGTCGCTGGCTTAAGCCATTTGATTCGCCGCACAACAAGCGTCTCACGTGGGACGACATGCTGCGTCAGGTGAGCGATTGGGAAGGCACGCTGTGGGGCAAGCCCGAGTGGGCCGATCGTCCCGACCAACGCGTTGCAACGTGGACAACTCGACCGCGCGTTGAACCGGGCACCGTGTACGAGTACAACGACACGCGCGTGAATGTGCTCGCGCTGGCCGCGATGCAGATGTGGCGCAAGCCGCTTCCTGAAGTGCTGCGCGACGAAATCATGGATCCGATTGGTGCGTCGAGCTCGTGGCGCTGGTACGGCTACGACAATTCGTGGGTGATTCTCGATGGACGCACGGTGCAATCGGTGAGCGGTGGCGGACACTGGGGCGGCGGCGTGTTTATTAGCGCGCGTGATATGGCGCGCTTTGGCTTGCTCACGATGCGTCGCGGAAAGTGGGGCACGAAACAGATCTTATCCGACGCGTGGGTGACACAAGCGCTGACGCCAACGAAAGCGCAGCCAACTTACGGCTACATGAACTGGTTTTTGAACACCGATCGGAAGTACGTGCCGAGTGCGCCGGCGTCTGCCTTTGTGCATGTGGGCAACGGCACAAACATTATTTATGTCGATCCGGTCAACGACGTCGTGGCGGTCGTGCGATGGATCGAGAACAGTGCGGTCGATGGATTTGTGCAGCGCTTGTTGGCGGCGATGACCCTCGAAGTAGACACACCCAAACGGCGGTAACTGATGGCGCGCGCGGTGAGACGAATTCAACAGATCTGCACATTGATGCTCGCGGTGATATGTCCTGCGACGGTACACGCGCAGGGCGTGGGCAAAGTGCGCGGCGCGATTTACGACAGTCTTTCGAACAAGCCATTGCGCGGCGCGACGGTTTTTATATCGGGCTCGACAAAACTCGGTATTTCCAACGAGCTCGGTGAATTTTTGGTCGACAGCGTACCCGTTGGCAAACAGTCCGTCAGTTATTCCACACCGTTGCTCGATTCGCTGGGATTATCCGGCATGATTAGCAGCGTGCAGGTCGTCGCGAACACCGAAGCAACACTGTCGTTAGGCATACCGTCCTTCGCGACATTGTGGAGAACGTTGTGTCCACGCACGCTGGTGTCGCGTACTGATAGCGGTATCGTCTACGGTGGGATCAGCAATGCACACACCGATACACGGTTACGCGGTGCGCGGGCGGTGTTCTCGTGGCTCGCGATGGAAACCAACGGAAAATCACTCGCGATGAATCGCCCAGTACAAGTGGTGCGCACGGATAGCCTCGGTAACTACGTGGCGTGCGGACTGCCGACGGACATCAGCATCACGGCAGAAATCGATGCCGGTCCGATGACGAGTAGTGCGATAGACTTTGTGTTGTATCCCATTCGCATCTCACATCGGGATTTTCTAGTCAGCACCGAACTCATACCGGTGACCGCCTCGTCGTCGCGACCAACATCGCGGATGGGCGCACCAACACTCGCGGCAGCAGTGCGTCTACGCGGTACGGCTACGGTGCGTGGCACAGTGCGCGACGGAAACGGCGTACCGCAAGGCAATACGCTGATCACCGCACCCAGTGCGGATACCACAACGCGCACCGATGTTGATGGCAAATACGTGTTGGCGGGACTACCGGCCGGCACGCAAGCGCTCCGCGCGCGAAAGCTCGGGTACGGTCCACAAACAGTGCAGATCGATCTGCGACCAGGTCAGGTAACAGACGCTGATATTGGCTTGCCGGCAGCAACGGTGCTGGCCAAAGTCGATGTTAAAGCCGAACGTGGAGCAAACGTCTCACGCAAAGGATTTGAAGAGCGCAAGAAAGTTGGTGGTGGATA
>JANXUN010000115.1 GCA_025356185.1 Gemmatimonadaceae bacterium | reverse complement strand
CGCCGCGCCCCCTGCCGCTGCGTTGGGACCCCGCGGCGCCATCGGTACCGTACGTCCCATCGATTCATAGATCGAGGCTTTCACGAGCGGTGACGATTCCTTTTCGAGCAACTTGGCATAGTCAAACGGTGAACCGCTCTGCGCCAGCGCGTTTACCGCTTCCCGTCGCACCGACGCCGCCGGCGACGACAGCAATCGCACAACAAGCGGCGCCATCTCTTTCCGCTCCATTCGTCCCAGCCCGCGCGCGGCTAGTCGCTGCACGATCGTGTCTCCGTACGCAATCGCCGCCGCAAACACCGTCGTATCGGGCAATCGCGCATACTCAGCCGCCAGCACTTGATGCGCACTTGGCGCCTTGCCCGACGGCGACGACGGAGCGCGCGAACTCTTGGCGGGTTGAACCGCGACGAACAGCGCAAGCAATGGCAGAAGCATGGGAGATCCCGGAGAGAGGAAGCGCTCGCGCCAATATGTCGCCGTCGCGTGATCAGCGCAGCATTTTGCAACTATGACGACTACGACATCGAACTCGCGGTCCGCGACGATCCGCTTCGCGACAACCCGTCTCGCCACCATCAGCGTCGTGACCCTCGCTGTTACGCTCGCTGCATGTGGCAAAGCTGGCGACCAGACCACCGCGCCGAGCAGCGCGTCATCCACGCGCCTCAAGCAGCTCTTCGCGGCCAGCGACGAAGCCGCGCTCAAGCGCAATCCGCTCATGGGACTCTACCGTGGCGATCTGCGCTTCACCGGACAATTCGGCGAATATCTCTCCGACGCGTACTTTGCCGCCGAGAAGGCGGCCGCGATGCACGATCTCGCGTCGCTCGACAGCCTCGACCGCGCAACGCTCAACGCGAGCGAACAGATCAGCTACGACACCTTCAAGTGGCAGCGATCAACCGATCTGAAAGGATTCACGCCTGAGTTGATTCAAGCGGCGCAAGCGCGACCGATCGACCACTTCAACGGCTTTCATACGCAGTTTGTCGATCTGTCGTCGGGGCAGGGAGCTGCACGATTCAAGACGGTCAAGGATTACCACGATGGTCTCGAACGCATGCACGGATATGCGCGCGAACTCGACTCCACGTTGGTTCGCTTTCAGCATGGCGTAGCCGACGGTGTGGTGCATCCGAAAGTCATCACGACCAATCTTATTGAGCAACTCAACACGCTCATCAAACAAGGTGTCGACTCGTCGCCGCTGTACGCGCCGGTGCTACACTTCCCGGCTGACGTTGCCAAACCCGATCAGATCACGCTTGCCGACGGATATCGCGAAGCAATCACCCAAGAAGTCGTGCCCTCGTTCACCAAATTGCGCGACTATCTGCGCGACACATATCTCGCCAAGTCGCGCGACAGTGTTGGTCTGTCGGCGATGAAAAACGGCGCCGCTGTGTATCGTTATCAAGTTGCGGTGAACACCACCACGTCGCTCACCCCCGATTCCATTCACAAGCTCGGACTGAGCGAAGTCGCACGAATCACGGCCGCGATGGACTCCGTAAAGTCGCAAGTGAAATTCAAAGGCACGTTGCACGCGTTCTTTGACGACGTTCGTTCGAACAAAAAATTTCAGCCGCCATCAAAAGCGTGGTTGAAAGCGCAGTACGACACTATCGGCATGCGTGTCGACAAACACATTCCGAAATTATTCGCGACGCTGCCCAAAGCACCGATGCAGATTCGCGTGGTGCCTGACTTTCTCGAAAAAAGTCAGGCCGGTGGTTACTACCAACAAGGTACGCCCGACGGGTCGCGCCCCGGCGTCTTTTACTTCAACACGTACGATTTGAAATCGCGCAGCACACCGGGCATGGAAACGCTGTACCTACACGAAGGCGTGCCAGGTCATCACTTTCAGATTTCGCTCGCCCAAGAAGACACGACGCTTCCAAACTTTCAGCGGTTCGGCGGCAACAACGCATTCGTTGAAGGGTGGGCGCTGTACGCCGAGAGCCTTGGCCCCGAGCTCGGCATGTTTACCGATCCGTATCAGCGATTTGGATCGCTCAACGATGAAATGCTGCGCGCGATGCGGCTCGTCGTCGATACCGGCCTGCACGAACAAGGGTGGACGCGCGACCAAGCCATCGCCTACATGCTCGAAAACTCCGCCATGGGTCGCACAGACGCGACCACCGAGGTCGAACGGTACATCGCGTACCCCGGGCAAGCGCTCGGCTACAAGATCGGTCAACTGACGATCCGACGACTGCGTAATAATGCTGAGCTGACGCTCGGCAAGCGCTTCGACATCCGCGCATTTCACGCACAGGTGCTCGCCTCGGGCGCGCTGCCGCTCGAAGTGCTCGAGGCCAAAATCGACCGCTGGATCGCAGCGCAGCCCCGCTGAGTGGTAAGTTCAAACTCTCCCGTCTTCGGTCTACCGTCTCGTTCCGTTCGTCTCCCGTCTGCCGTCTCCATTCTCCCGTCTCTCTATGCGCGCACCAGCCCTCATCGCTCTCACCGTCTTTAGCGCGCATAGCGCGTTGCAGGCGCAGCCAAAACCGAAAGTCAACCGCTACGGCAATCCGGAAAAGGTCGCCCCTGCGCCGACGACCGCCGCGATCAGCGTTCGTGATCTTCAAATTCGCTTGTACCAGTTTGCCGATGACTCGATGCAAGGTCGCCAGGTTGGCCGACTCGGCAACAAGAAAGGCACCGACTACATCGCGAGTGAAGTGAAGAGACTGGGTTTGATCCCCGCGGGCGACAACGGCACGTACTTCCAAGTGTTGCCGTTTCACTTGCGCAAATTCACCGATCATTCGCGTGTGACGATCGACGGCAATCCGATCGCGTGGAACGTGGACGTCGTGGCTGTTCCCGGTCAGCGCGCGCCGAAAGCCATTGCGAACGCCGAAGTGATCTTTGGTGGAACGGCCGGCGACACGACGACGCAAATCACGTCGGCTCAGGCGGCCGGCAAGTTTGTTGTGCTTCTGCCATCAACCGCGCAGGCAGTAGGCGGCGGTCGTGGCGGCGCGGGTGGCGGTGGCGGTCAAGCGTTCGCTGGTCGTGGTGGTGGCGGCGCTCCCGCGCCCGCGCGCTTCGCCGACGCGGCAGCCGTTGCAACGATCGATCTTGACGCACTCACTCCGGCGCAGCGCGTAGCGATCAACGAGCCGCTCGTGGCAAGCGGTGCACCGCGTGGTGGCGGTCCCGGCGGCGGAGGCGGAGCGCCCGGCGGTGCACGTGGCGGCGCTCCCGGTGCTGTTCCGGCGCCCGTTGATTCGCTCGCGTTGCTCAAAGCGCAGCTCGCAGCATTTCAGCCGCAAGCAACGCTCCGCATTACGCAGAATGCCGCCGCGCAACTGTTCAAGCTCAACACCTTTAACGGCGTCGCAAAAGGCGCGAAGGGTGGCACAGTCACCGCGTCGCTCGACTTCGTCGAAACGCCAACAGATTTTGCGCGCAACGTTGTCGCGATTTTGCCGGGCAGCGATCCAATACTCAAGCATCAGTATGTCGCGATCGGTGGACACAACGACCACGTCGGCATGACCGCAGCGCCAGTCGACAAAGACTCGATCAAAGCGTTCAACGATCTGCGCATCAAATGGCAGATTGCGAACGGCATGAAGCAGCCCGACATCACCGTGTCCTCCACGTTCAAAGTGAACATGGACAGCATTCGAAAGATTCATCCGAAAGCGCGCATGGATTC
>JANXUN010000042.1 GCA_025356185.1 Gemmatimonadaceae bacterium | reverse complement strand
CACATGAGCGTTCTGGGCGCGGGCGTGCTCCTGTTGTTCGCGTGGAGCTATCGACTCGACACGTTTGACCTGTTGCAGAATGGAACGGGTCCCGACGGACTCTTTCTGCGCGTCGATCACGTGGTTTCGTTGCAAGCTGATCGCGTGCTCGTCGTCATCTGCACGGTCGCGGCACCCGTTTTTTTGCGCGCCGCGTGGATTGGGCAATTGCGTGCAGCGTTTATCACGCTCTCGCTTGTGTTGTGCAGCGCGCTGGGCGGACGTCAAATCCTGCCGATCTTGCTGAATCGCGGAGATTGGGTCGGCGACCCGGCTCGCCGAGATTTGCCGTACGTCGCGAGTCGCACGTTATACAGCCGTCGTGCGTACGACGCCGATGCGATACGCGTCGGTGCGATGAGTCCCAATGCCCCAACGCAAGGCCCGTCATCGCGTGTACGCGAACTACCAACACTCGCACAATTGCCTGCGCGTGTGAGTTTGTGGGATGGCAGTGTGTCACGCGACGGTGGTCGCGATAACGGCGCGGTCGCGACATCGACTGCGGCCGGTCTTGGTTGGACGCAAATGGCCGATGGACACATCGCCGGCGTGTTAGTGCGCCGACCGGGCAGCAACAGCGATCGTTGGACCATTGCCCTCGCAGATCTCACGTTACCGCGCGTGCGTGACAGCGTGCTCGATCTCAACATCGCCTCACGCGGCGAAGAGCACGACGACTTGAGTGAACCCATCGCGGCACCAGGACTTCGTGGACATCGCCTCGTACGTGATCCAGCAGGGGTGCGCGGCGCACTCTTGCGTGGCCTCTCGCTTCGCGTGGCGCACGCATGGGCCATGCGTGATCCCTCGCTGCTTGACGCCGATACAATTTCAGGTCCGGCACCACGACTCGTTTCGTATCGTGATGTGCGAGAGCGTGTCGCAAGAATGGCGCCCGTGTTCGCCGTTGGGGACGACGTTCAACCGATTCTCGCCGACGATCAAATTATCTGGGCGGTGAATCTCTACAGTGCGTCGAATCGATATCCGCTCAGTCAACACTGGACGCTCGCCGGATCAGAACGCAGTTACTTTCGCTTTGCCGCGACGGCGCTCGTCGATGCCAACACCGGACGCGTGCGATTCGTCGCGAGCGATCGACTTGACCCAATTGCGCGAAGCTGGTTTGCCCTCGTACCGTCGCTCGTGATCGCGGCGCGGGATCTCGCGCCGTCCGTTGCTGATTTGTTACCGGCCCCGACCGAAGGAAGCGTCGCGCAACTACGCACGTTCGCACGGCATGGGTCTCGGTTTGAGGGGTCCGTGGTCCGCCATTTGCCGGATAGCGCGTCGATGGGCAGCAGCATTCCACCGCACCTATTTGGTAGCAACACGCGGGGCACGACCGCGTGGAGTGTGCCGCTGGTGGACGGGGGTGACACGCTGGACGGCGTGATCAGCTCGGTCGGGGGCCGTCAGCGTGCCACATACTGGGACTCAACGACAGGCCCTCCCGTGCGATGGAGCGCGCTGGCAGACCGGCTGCGTGTAGCGCTCGATTCTGTACGAGCCCGCGCCGCCGAAAATGGTCGCCGCGATTCCCGCACGCGACTGGGTCGAATTAACGTCCTGCCCACGGATCACGGACCCGTGCTCGTGCAATCGTTAATTTTGAGCCAGGCGAACGGGGCTCCGTTCGTGAGCCAAGTGGCAGTGCTCGACGGCTCCCGTCTCGCAATCAGCGCTACCGTTGGCGACGCCGTCGCAGCGTTGCGCGGCGTTCTTGCGTCTCCCAAGCGGGCCACTGATTGGCTTGTCAATGGCGGCGCAGCGCGCGACCAGCAGGTCACGCGGTTGTATGACATTATGCGAGACGCGATGCGTCGTGGTGATTGGCTGCACTTTGGTGCGGCCTTCGACAGCCTCGGTCTCGTGCTCGGCAAACCATCGCGATAGCATTGTTGTTCGTTTCATCATTCGATTTGGAGAACGCGTGAACCTACACGAGTATCAGGCAAAGGATTTGTTGCGGGCGGCCGGAGTGCCGATTCCGCCCGGCGAAATTGCCACGACGCCCGAAGCGGCCGAAGCAATTGCGACGCGCCTCGGCACGGCGGTCATGGTAAAAGCACAGGTCCATGCGGGCGGCCGTGGTAAAGCGGGCGGCGTGAAATTCTGCAAGACGCCAGCTGACGCGCGGGAAAAGGCGACGGCAATCCTCGGCATGACAATCAAAGAGCTCGTAGTCGAGAAAGTGCTCGTCACAGTTGCCGCTGATATCGGTTCGGAAGCGTACGTCGGCATCATTGTCGATCGCGCGACGAAGAAACCGGTATTTATGGTGAGTGCGGCTGGCGGCATCGACATCGAAGAAGTGGCCGCGTCGACGCCAGAAAAAATCCTCTACTATCCTGTCGACACGCGCTACGGCCTGTTGCCGTTTGAAGCGATGCGCATGGGTTTCTTTCTGTACAGCGATGTAAAGTTGGCGCGTCAAGCGGCCAAAATCATGCAGCAGCTGTACACGGCATTTATGAACGCGGGGTGCTCACTCGCCGAGATCAACCCGCTCGTCATGACGCCACAGGGAGAACTCGTCGCAGTCGACGGGAAGATGGTGATCAACGACAACGAACTCGATCGACGTCCTGCCATCGCCGCGCTGCGCGATGAATCGTCCGAAGCGCCAAGCGAAGTCGATGCACGCAACGCCAACCTGACCTTCATCAAGCTCGATGGAAATGTCGGCTGCGTAGTGAACGGTGCTGGCCTTGCGATGGCAACGATGGATCTCGTGAAATATTACGGCGGCGACCCCGCAAACTTCCTCGACATCGGCGGATCGTCGAATCCCGAGAAGGTCGTGAATGCACTGCGCATCATTACGTCCGATCCCAACGTGAAGTGCATTCTGTTTAACATTTTTGGCGGCATTACGCGCACGGATGATGTGGCAAACGGCATCGTGACGGCGACGAAATCGAATCCGCTTAAGGTGCCCATCGTGATTCGTCTCACCGGCACCAACGAGGAGATTGCCGTGAAAATTCTGACGGACAACGGCTTCTCTGCGTCGAACGATATGGATGCTGCCGTGCAACGTGCGGTTGCGCTGGCGACGAAAGGAGGTGCCGCATGAGCATCTTCATCGACAACGGCACGAAGCTCATCATTCAAGGCATCACGGGTCGCGATGGATCGTTTCACGCGAAGCAGATGATCGAGTATGGCACCGCCGTCGTGGCGGGTGTAACGCCGGGCAAAGGCGGTCAAAAGTTTGAGAACACCGTGCCGATTTTTGACACCGTGTACGATGCGGTGCAGGCAACGGGCGCAAACACATCGGTGATTTATGTACCGCCAATGTTCGCCGCGGATGCGATGATGGAAGCCGCGGCTGCAGGCGTGAAACTCATCGTCTGCATCACCGAAGGCGTGCCCGTATTGGACATGACAAAGGTGTATCCGTACGTGAAGGAGCATGGCGCACGACTGATCGGACCGAATTGCCCAGGCCTCATCACGCCAGGACAATCCAAAGTCGGCATCATTCCTGGCCGCATTTGCATGCCAGGCAACGTAGGCGTCGTCAGTCGCTCAGGCACGCTGACGTACGAAATCGTCAACCAACTCACCAAGGCCGGCATCGGTCAAAGCTCGTGCGTGGGAATCGGTGGCGATCCGATCAACGGCACGAACTTTATTGATTGTCTTGCCGCGTTCGAGGCAGATCCGCTCACGAAGGCCGTCGCCATGATGGGTGAAATCGGCGGCACGGATGAACAAGAAGCCGCGATGTTCATCAAAGAACACATGACCAAGCCAGTTGTCGGTTTCATCGCCGGACAGACTGCACCACCCGGTCGTCGCATGGGACATGCCGGTGCGATTATTTCGGGTTCGGCGGGAACCGCGGCGGAGAAGATTGACGCATTCAAGGCGGCCGGAATGGGCGTCGCACAGCGTCCAGTCGACTTTGTCGATCTCATCAAAGCACGTCTCGCGTAATCACTTATCACCGCGCACCTCGCGCGCTTTCCGTACAGGAACTTTTTATGGCAGGACGTCGGACGCTTACCATTATCAAACCGGACGCATTCGCGAACGGCAAGTCGGGACTGATTATCGCGTTGCTCGAGAAGTCAGGATTTCGCGTGAAGAGCGCGCGAGTCATGCACCTCACGATGGCGCAGGCCGGCGAGTTTTATGCGGTGCATCGTGAGCGTGGCTTTTATGGCGAGTTGGTCGAGTTCATGACCAGCGGGCCGTGCATGCCGCTCATCTTGGAGCGCGACGACGCCGTCGGCACGCTGCGGACGGTGATCGGCGCAACCGATCCGGCCGAAGCAGCCGAAGGAACGGTGCGGAAGTTGTACGCCGAATCGAAGGGTCGGAACGCCATTCATGCGTCAGATTCGGACGAAAACGCGCTGCGCGAAGCTGGGTTCTTTTTCGCGGAGAGCGACGTTTTGGCCGGCTGAAGCCCGCAGAGCGTAACTCTGCGTCCACACGCCACTTGAAGGGTCTGGGTGGCACGATATTTGAGAACGGCGGCCCTTGTGTGACGTGGGCCGTCGTTCTACTTTTCACGGCTATGCTGTGTTTCGACATCCGGAGTTTGGAAGCGCGCGCTGAAAGCGTCGAAGGATTGCTGTCGGTCGCCGATCCGGTGTGGGAATCCGATGACGTACGTCCGCTTCGCGATGGCGTCCATGTCCATGGACGACTTTCTGGAGCGGGTCACGGGCGGTTCTACTTTAGCGGTACGTTAGCTGGGCATGCGATCGGCGAGTGCCGGCGCTGTCTGATTGACGTAGAGCTAAGTGTATTGGAAGATGTGCAACTGCTGTTTGCCGAAGCGGGACTCGATGAGGCGGATGAGGACGACGTTGTTCCGATTCCTCCTGGCGCGCGAGAGCTCGACATGCGACCTGCAGTGCGTGAAGAGTGGCTTCTCGCCGTTCCCGCGTTCGCACTCTGCCGAGAAGACTGTAAGGGGCTTTGCCCCACCTGTGGCGTCGATCGCAACTCGGTGGCATGCGCGTGTGTAACGGATCTCGATGACCGTTGGGCTGGATTGCGCGAAGTGCGCGAACCCAGCAACTAACGGCTTTTTCTGTCTCGAACGACCAGGTCAGGACCCCATGGCCGTACCAAAGCGACGTACATCCAAGCGCAGAAAGCGCGCTCGTAATACCCATAAGACCGCACCCGCGATCGTTATTCAGACGTGTCCGCAGTGCGGCACGATGAAGCGTCCTCACCGAGTGTGTGGTGAGTGCGGCTACTACGCGGGCGAGCTGCGAGTCACCCCGCAGGAAGCGTAAGCATTGGCGCGCATCGCGGTGGATGCCATGGGGGGAGATCACGCCCCCCGGGCCCCCATTGCGGGTTCGCTTCAGGCGCTCGCGGAACTTCCCGAGCAGCACGACATTGAGCTCGTTGGTTCGACGGCGATTATCAACGCCGAACTTGACGCGCTCTTAACCGGCGAGCTCGCTGTGTTCGCCGCGTTGCGCGCGCGACTCCACATTGTCGAGGCCCCCGACGTCATCGCCATGACGGATCAACCGCGTGTGGCGATCCGCGGCAAGACCGAAAGCTCGATGGTCGTTGGCATTAAGCGCGTCGCCGACCGCCACGCGCACGGCTTTGTCTCTGCCGGAAACACCGGCGCGCAAATGGCCGCGTCCATCGCATATCTCAAGCTGTTCGAAGGACTCACGCGACCCGCAATCGGCGCGATCTTTCCCACGACCACGCGCTCGGTGGTCGTGCTTGACGCGGGTGCGAATGTCGACTGCAAGGCCGAAGAGTTGGTCCAGTTCGCGCGCTTAGGTACGGTGTTCGCGCGCGCGATGTTGGGACGGGAACATCCCGTCGTCGGACTACTCTCTATCGGCGAAGAGCCTGAAAAAGGCAGCGTTCCCGTGAAGGAAGCGCATCAACTCCTCCAGAAATCCGATCTGAATTTCATCGGCAACATCGAAGGGCGCGACAT
>JANXUN010000040.1 GCA_025356185.1 Gemmatimonadaceae bacterium | reverse complement strand
ACCACGAGCACGCGATCGAGCCCTTCGCGAACTTGTTCGATGTGTGTGATCACGATGACCTGTTCAAAACGATCGTTGAGTCGGCGTAGCAGCTCCACCACATTGCCGCGTCGCGTGTCGTCCAGCGATCCAAATACTTCGTCGAGAATCAGCAGTGAGAACGCCTGCCCTGCGCGCTCAGCAATCATCTGCGAGATTGCGAGTCGCAGCACGAGGTTGCACAAATCTTCCTCGCCGCCGGAGATGACGGGCTTGGGCAGCCCGTCCTCCAACACGACAAGGTTGTAGTCCTCGTCAAACTCGAGTGCATTGTAGCGCCCGTCCGTGAGCACGTCGAGAAATCGGCTGGCGATTTCTGAGAGTTCGGGGCGCAACTGGGCATTGAGGTCGGTGCGAAGTTCCGTGAGCGCGCGGTCCAGCTCCTCATGCAAGCGCTTCTCGCGATCCAATTCGTCCAGCCGACCCTCAAGGCGCGCAAGCTCGCGTTGACTCTGCTCCGCGGTCGACACAGCGGCTTTCGCCCGCTCGACCGCCGCCGTCGCGGCGGTTGCTTCAACCTCGGCGCGTCGCGCATCGGACTCCGCCTGTGCGTGTGCTTCGCGAAGCTCGGCAAACTGTGCTTCGCTTGCTTCAGCGCGTTCGCGAACCGATAGCAGCGACATCGTGCGTTCGCGCGCAAGGCCAAGGGCCAACTCGACGCGCGATCGTTCTGCGCGAACGACGCCGTCTCGTTCAATCTGCCCGCTCAGTCGGGCAGAACGCGTTTCCAGTTCATTCAGCCGAGCGACGGTTGCGCGCAACGCGGCGTGCTGCGCTGCGTCATACTCGGCGTGCATCGCCGCGAGCGCTGCTTGAGTTTCGGCGATGCGAGGGCCCAACAACGCGCGTTGTTCAGTGACTCCCGCAAGATCGTTCACGGCTGTGTGAATGCGCACAAGTCGACGGTCGAGCGCCGCAATCTCACTCTGTGTTGCTCGGCGCTTCTCATCAAGCGTCGCGACAACGTCAGGGACGCGCGCCAGCTGCTCGACGCGTTGACGATAGTAGTTGCCGTCTACGCGAACCGTTTCAATTTGCTCAATCAGTTGGTCGAGCGTGATGCGATACGATGCGCCAAGTGGCCGCCCGCACGTTGGACAGATCGCCGCTTCGCCCATTGCCTGCATCGTGTCGCGTTGCGCCGAGAGTTCGGTGTACTGCGCCCGCAACGACTCTAATCGCGTTTCCGCTTCTTGTTTGTCTCGCACCCAAAGCGTGCGCTCGTGTTCGAGTGACGCTTCGCTGGTCGTGAGCGCGGCGCGCGATTGCGCGAGTTGTTCGTGCGCCTCTTTTTCGAGCGCTGGCGCGGTCTCGAGCTTCGCTGCGCGCTCGATCAGCCTGGCTTCCTGCTCGGTATCGCCTCGCAAGCGCTCGACCAATCGCTGACGATCCGCCTCGACAGCCGCCAACGCGTCCTGCGCGGTGAGTTGCGTGCGCATCTCGAAGAGCGGCGCCAACTCCGTCAGCAAGGCCGTGCGCTCCGCGCGCGCCGTTGCAATGAGCGCAAGTTCTGCATCAAGCCGTTCTATGTCGCGCGTAAACGCCGTCGCTTCGCTTTCAGCAACACGTAGATCTGCGACTTGTTTTTGCACGTGCTCGCGATCGGCTTGCACGGTGACCCAACGCGGCGCCAGGTGCGCAAGCGTTGCATCGCGCGTGACGCGTTCGGCTGCTGCGATCGTCGCGAGCGCGCGAGCCTGCAGCAGCTGCGCATCGGTATCGATTCGCGCCTGTCGCACCGCGTCGGCATCCGGCATGCCCTGCTTGACGCCCGACGTTTCAGACACCACTGCGCGGCGGCGTTCGCGCGCGAGCTCTTGCGCACCGCTCAACCGATCGTATCCCAGCACGCGCGATAAGAAGCGCGCACGTTCCGCGGCGCCGAGATTGCGCATCGCGTCGAGCTCTTTCTGCTGCGTGAAATACGTATTAAAAAACTCGGCGCGCGTCATCCCCAATCGACGCTGCAGCAGGTCGGTGACGCCAGTGATCGTGCTCGCGATCGGCGACTCCCCACCGTCCAAGAAACACTCGGCCGTGGTGAGCATGCGAACGACGCGATAACGGTGCCCGGCTAACTCAAACTCCAACTCCACGCGTACCGGCGCGCGCGGCTCAGCGCGCGCGTTGCGTATGCTTTCCCGAGTACCGCGCGCAGCAGGTTTCCCGTACAGTGCCCACGCGATCGCTTCGAGTAGCGTCGACTTGCCGGCGCCGTTCGGGCCAATAATGCCGGTCAGTCCGCCATCAAATGTGAGTTTGGTGTCGGCGTGCTGACGAAAATTCAGCAGATGCAACGAGAGTAAGCGCATTAGCCGTCTGTCACCGGCATCGCGGCTGCGGCAGCGTCTTCGGCTTGCTGCAAATAACGCAGACCTAACGTGACGAGCTGCTCGCGATCAATGCCACTGGACAGCACGCGTTCGGTGAGGCGCTCCGAGAGTAAGTCTGGCAATGTGGTGCGTTTGCCGGGACCGCCGTCACCGCTTTTTCGTTTGAGCAGCGGCTCGGGGCGACGCGTATCGAGATGAAAGTGCATGGCGCGCTTGCGATACTCGCGCAGCGCAGCGTGGTCGAGTTCGCGCACAATGTGACGCGGCACGTTGCGAACGGTTGCGCGCACAACGCGATCATCGATGCCGCCGCGCGCCGAATCGACACGCGCGCGCAATGCCGCGTCGACTTCCGCGGGACCCATGTTGCTCGCGTCGATTGGCACGAGATCGAGCAGGGGACGCGAGGGCGTCACGGGGTGAAACTGGTGCGCGCCGGTGACGAGATCGTGCTCGATAAATCCTTTGCCGGGCACGCCGTTCTCGCGCTCTTCGCGCAGCTCACCCCATGGATTCGAACTCGTGTAATCGATCGATCCACTGTAGAAGGCG
>JANXUN010000544.1 GCA_025356185.1 Gemmatimonadaceae bacterium | reverse complement strand
GCGACGCCGGCGTTAATGCTTCGTGTTGTGAGTACCGTTGGCACGCGAACGTGTACCGCGAACGTTACATCGTTGACGCAAACATGATGTGCGCCTTGGGCGTGCCCGGGAACATCAGCCACGGTGCCTTGTCCGAACTCTTTGTCGAAAGCCCTGTGCTCTTTTCAGTCGCGAACGGAATGTAGACCACAAACAACGAGCTGCCCTTCACCACTTTGCCCGTCGCCGCGTCGTACGAGTCGCCGAAAATCTGATACAGCGATGCCGGCGCCGTTGGCATCTTGATCTTTCCCGATGCCACTTCTTTGAATCGAATGCTGTCAACGTTTGGGCCTTTCACGCCTTCCAGGCGGATCGCCCGTCCGCGCGCCATAAACGAATCCATCCCGTCGTGATAGCACGAGACATGAAACTTGTCTTCGGCAGGATCATCGGCGAGACACATCATGCCGTTTTTGCTGGGGCGCAGCCATTCCAACTTGCCCGCAACTTTGTAACCCATCACGCCAGCATCCGCGCGCATTCCTTCCGGAAGCGCAAGCACAGCGGCGGCGATCTGTTGCGCAGCGGGTGGCACGGCTTGCGCGGCTAACGGCAATGCTGATGCAGACAACACAGTAAGCCCGCTGACAACGCGAGCAATGAGCGAACGCGGCATAGTAATCTCCAGAAAACACGCACGAAAGGGCGACGACTCGCGTCGCAGAGTACGCGAACGTTAGCGCGCGGACGGCGTGGTGGCGACTATTTCGCGTGCTGATTGGAACGCGATGCCGCAAGCGCCGCGTCGGCTATACGATCAAGCGGCAGGATCTCCTCGGCCGCATCAAGATTGATCGCTTCCCGCGGCATGCCGAACACCACGCAGGTCCGTTCGTCTTGCGCGATGGTGTGTGCGCCCGTCGAACGCATCGCCAACAGGCCCTTCGCGCCGTCAGCACCCATCCCGGTGAGCAACACGCCCACGGCGCGTTGTCCTGCTGCGCGCGCGACGCTCTGAAACAGCACGTCAACGGCGGGCCGTTGATGATGCACCATGGGTCCATCCTTCACGCGGGCGACAAAACCACGGCCCGTACTTTGCACGAGCAGATGTCGTCCGCCCGGTGCAACAAGTGCAACACCTGTGGTGATGGCTTCGCCGTCGCGCGCTTCCCGCACCGATATAGCGCATAGCGCGTCCAGGCGCGCGGCGAAAGGTCCCGTAAACTGCGCCGGCAAATGCTGCACAATCACCGTGCCGGGTGCATCGGCAGGAAAGCGACGCAGAATATGTTCGAGCGCCTGTGTACCGCCGGTGGAGGCGCCCAGTGCAATGATACTGTCTGTCGCAGACGGCTTCTCCACATCCCGCGGCGACCACGACAACCGGGGCGCAGGCGCCGGCGGCTCGTCACGTGCAACCACCCGTGCATGCGCGGCCACGCGAATCGCTGCTGCCAGCGCGATGCCCATCTCGGCAGTCGCCGTCGACGAGCTAGGCTTCGCGAGCACATCGACCGCGCCGAGTGCCAGCGCGCGTACCGCCGTCGCGCTGTGTTGCGTGGTGAGCGAGCTCACCACAATCACGGGCATTGGGGAATGTCGCATCACTTTCGACAAGAACGACAAGCCGTCCATGCGCGGCATCTCGATGTCGAGTGTCATGACATCAGGACGCAGTTGCGCAATACGCTCGCGCGCGACGTATGGATCGCTTGCCGTCCCTACGACTTCGATGTCCGCATGCAGCGCGAGCGCGTCGGTAAGTACCCGACGTACCAGCGCCGAGTCATCGACGATAAGCACCCGCACGGCCGGAGCGGTCACGCGGCGCGATGTACGATATACAACTGTGCTTCCACACGACCATCCTCAACACCGAATTCCACGCTCGCAGCAGGTTCGTCCTCGTCCTGCGTCTGCGCGTCGAGATCCGCGTGCAAGCGCGGCGCAGCAAGGTGAAATACGGCATCAGCACCGCCGATCGCTGGGAGCACATTCCCACACACGACGTTGGCGAGCTCGCCCAGCGCATCACGCTGCACGGCGAGTTCGAGCGCGTGGTCTTCACCCAACATGTTCGCCGCAATGGTCGGCATCACACACGCACTCGCGCGAAGAATGAGCCGCCCGTTGAACGGACCGCGATAGTCGACCGACACCGCGACGTCGAGCGCGTGCATGGCTTGCGCGTTTGACGGCGTCGCATCGGGAAAGAGGAGCGCGAGCTCTTCAAAAGTCGCCGCTGTCGTTTGCGACAGGGACTGCGCCATAGTATTCAGCATCGCTCACTCCAGTAACACGAAGAATGGTGTCGCGCAGCGTTTCCGGCGCGAAGGGTTTCCGAACAATCGACGCGCCAAGCGCCAGCAGCGCGCTCAACCGCGTGTCACTGCCTTCTGTCGACACAACAATGACGGGCAAACTCTCCGTCTCGGGCGATGCGCGGACACGACGCAACATCTCCTCACCGTTCATCACCGGCATGTTCACGTCCAGCAGCAACAGATCCACCCACTGCCGCGAAAGCACCGCGAGCCCCTCTTCGCCGTTGGCGGCTTCGTGAATGGTGCCCAGCGGAACGCCGCTCATTTTGAGTGTGCGGATGACCATCTGTCGCATGACGGCGCTGTCGTCGACGACCAATACGTTGAATGCCATGGAGTCTTCCGGTGTGATTCAGTCAGAGTGAGCGTTCAACTAACACACGCTCAGTGCCAGCGACCTTCATGGTCACGGCTCCCGTTGCGACGTCTACCCACAGCGTGCGTGAGGTTTGCGCGCCGCCTGTGTCATTGGCATGAATCATCACGCCATTCTTCCAGAGCAGCTTGCGCAGCGCGATCATGTTGCGCTTGCCAATTTGAAAACGATCGTCCTCTTCACATGCCCCTCCGAACGCGCCGCCAGCCACGGTGACTTGCATGCGTTCCTTCTTCGCACCGAGCTTGTAACATTCCCTGAACAACAGCGGCACGCCGCTATCAACGAACATGGCGGGCTTGTCTTGGCACTTCGCAGGATCGATCGCGCCGGTCGGAAGCATCACGTGTAGCATCCCGGCCACCTGCGCGACGGGATCGTACACCACGATGCCCAAACAGCTGCCGAGCGCATACGTGATGAGTCGCTCATGCACGGATGCGGAGACCCGACAGTCTGCAACGCCGACAATGCTATCCACGGTGCCCACCGATGCGGAAGCCATACTATTTCTGGTAGACCGCGGGTTGCACGTACCGAAAGCGGTGCGTAATTCCCGTCAGACTCTCACTGTGACCGACGAACAGGTGTCCGCCAGGGGCGAGCAGCGAATGAAAGCGCTCCACAAGCTGCTGCTGTGTCGCCTTATCAAAATAGATCATCACGTTTCGACAGAAGATCGCGTCGAACGGACCCTGCATCTTCCACGGGTCCATCAGATTGAGTTGCGCGAAGTGAATCACGCGGCGCAGTGTCGGCGTGGCGACAAAACCGTCGGACGCACCGTTGCCCGACGCGGTCCAGTATCGTGAACGCCAACTTACGGGGACATCGTTCATCACGGCAGCGGAGTACGCACCCGCCTTCGCCGCCGAAAGCACCCGGCGACTGATGTCGGTCGCGAGAATACGCACTTGGCCCGCTGCCGTTGCCGATAGACTCTCGTGTGCTAACATCGCCAGCGTATACGCCTCTTCGCCTGTCGAGCACCCCGCGCTCCACAGCCGTACTGGCGCAGTGCACGAGGGAAATACCACGTCGCGCACAAAATCAAAGTGCGCCGCTTCGCGTAGAAAACTGGTTTTGTTCGTGGTGAGCACATCAATCATCGCCGCAAATTCGCGACCATCGGTCTCGCGTTCGATAAACGCGAGATACTCCGAAAAGTCTGTCAGTTCGAGCGCGCGCAGTCGTCGTGTGAGACGTGAACGCACCAAACCTTCTTTGCCCGCGTGCATGTGAATGCCCGCGTGCGCGTGGAGCCACGCGGTAATGCGCGTGAATTGCGCAGCGGTCAGCTCGCTGCCGCCATGGATCTCCGACAACATCGCGACGGTCATGCGTCGCGCTCCTCGCAACCCATTTACGCCGCCATCGCGTCAAACGTCTGCAACGCGTCGACTTCAGCACGCGCGAGCACACGATCGATGTCCAACAACAGGCGCACACGTTCTCCCTGGGTGGCGATACCCAGCAAGAATTCCGTATGAATTCCGGCGCCAAAGCTCGGCGAGTCCGAGACGTCCGATTCGGCGATCGCCACCACTTCGCTCACGCGATCGACGACGAGCCCGGTCTGCACGCCCTGCAATTGGACGACCACAATACAACTCTCATCGCGCGAGGCGTCGGGCATGTTGAGCTTAGACCGCAGGTCGGTAATCGGAATTACTTTGCCGCGCAGATTGATGACGCCGCGTACGAACGCCGGCATGCGGGGCACGCGTGTGATCGATTGCATCCCAATGATCTCGCTCACCGAGAGAATCGCGAGACCGTACTCTTCTTCGCTCAGGAAAAACGTGAGATACTTGCCCGCACGCGAGTTCGTGACTGCAGCGGTGGATTCACGTGCGAGAGCGTTTGATGAACCTGTCATGGATTATTCACAAAAAGTTGAAATGCAAATCACGCGGCGACGCTCTGCCGACGATCGCGATCCCCGATTGACGCTTCGATAGGCGCACTTTGCGCGAGCGCAACTGTCTCGTTGACGTCGAGAATGAGTCCGACTCGCCCGTCTCCAAGAATGGCGCCCCCGCTTATCCCGGGCACCTTGCCAAGCGCAGCGCCGAGAGGTTTTCCGACCACTTGCTGCTGCCCCAACAGTTCGTCCACTAAAAGCGCAGACCGTCGCGCGCCATCGCCAACAATCATGAGGAGCCCTTGCTCGGCGTGCTCAGCGGCGTCGGGCACATCAAACAAGCGATGGAGACGAATAATGGGCATCACTTCGCCGCGCAGCACGACGGCTTCACCGTTGCCGGCCACCGTTGAGAGCATCGACGGCTCTGGGCGAAAGCTCATGTGAATGTGCGTCAACGGTACGACAAAGCGCTCGGCACCAACGCGTACGATCATGCCGTCGGTGACCGCTAACGTGAGCGGCAATCGAATGGAAAACGTTGTACCGCGCGACGGTGTCGACTGGATGTCAATGCGCCCGCGCATCGCATCCAAGTTCTGTCGCACGACATC
>JANXUN010000640.1 GCA_025356185.1 Gemmatimonadaceae bacterium | reverse complement strand
GATTTCTGGCACTGCGGACGTGTCGGACTGCCTCGCAACGATTCTGATTCAGGGTACGGAGCCGAACGATCTCTTCCTGGAGATTTATGGCGACTATCAGTTTGAATTCGAGTTAGGCGGACCGCGTCCCTCCGGGTCGATTGCGCTTGCACACATTACGGTCTCGGATAGCACCGGCACGCGCGTGCTGACCGTTGCCGGGCCCATTGTCAGGGGCGCACTGCCTACCACGTACACAGGACGGAATCCACAATGGCTTTGTCTATTGGGAACCTCGGTCGTGCAACGCTGATGCGAAAGCTCCACGCAATACGTGGTATAGGCGCGTGGATCGTGCTCGGCGCCTGCTCGGCACAGCTCAGCGAAGTGGCGGACCCTGTCGCGGTGCGCATCATTGTCTCACCGGACATGCTCGTTCCCGTCAGCGCATCCGTGACGATTGCTCCAACCGCGTACGATCAGAAAGGCGGCCGCGTCGCTAAGTCTTTTTCATTTAGTTCGTCCGATTCATCCGTCGCCCGCGTGGATAAGACTGGGCGAATCTCCGGAATCGCGGTGGGAGACGCGGTCGTGTCTATTCGTGCTGACGGTGCATTGGCCACAGAGGTGGTCCACGTGCGGCCCTCAACCATGCGCATCGTTGTCGATTCAATCGCACCGTTTGCACGCGACGACACCTTCTTGGCGAAGGCGACCTTTCTCGATGCGCTAGGCGTCGAAGTGCCGAACGCGTATGTGGTCGAATGGACCGCGGCCGACGAGAACGTGCGCATTGAGTTCGTGGATCCGCCCCTCAACCACACGGTTCGCTTGCGGGCGACATCAGCAACGACGTCACAGGTGACCGCGCGCGGTGCCGGGTTCACTCAGGTGCAGCGCATCTACCGGTATAGTGATGTAGATGACGTTCTCCTCACGCAATTCTTCGTGTCGGCTGGCCCCTACGGCGGCACCGCGCAATGGTGGTATGCGCCAATCTTGTTCGCCACATCGCGCTCTGCAAATGTCGCCATTTCGCGCGTGACGTTCACTGGATCGTTGAGTAAAGGCGCGAGCTGCGGATTCGCGCGACCTGAGCCTTACGCTGAGACGCCCCTGTATGATTTTCAGCCGTACAATTGGGTCTGGTTTGGTCCACCGCCGGTGCCCGGTGAGATAGTACGGGCAGATGTTGAGTTGAACTATGGTGGAGTCAAACGCACAATTTCCATCTCGGGACCGGTTACGATCAACGGGACAAAGGTGTTCGACTTCGGCACGAACGGATTTGCTTGGGCGGATTGTCCGTGAGCTCGCGCGGGAACGTCAGAACGCCTTAAACTCGTCGAACGGCTGTCGACACGCGTTGCACACGTGAATCGCTTTGCACGCGGTGCTGCCAAATTCACTCTGCAACCGCGTGTCGTGTGATCCGCAAAACGGACAGGCCACGGCGACGCGTGCCCGTGTGAGCGTGATCAATCCTTGCGGCTCCGCGCGACCAGGCGGCGCGATACCATACGCGCGCAACTTTTCACGGGCCTCGGGACCAATCCAATCGGTCGTCCACGCGGGCGCGAACACGGTGTCGACGACTACCTCGTGCGCACCGCGCGCGCGAAGCGCCGCACGAATGTCCGCTTCGATTTCATGCATCGCCGGACAACCGGAATACGTCGGCGTCACTGTGACATGTACAACGTCGCCGCGTGGCGACGCACTCACCGAGGCATCGCGAATGATGCCGAGTTCGACGACACTGATCACCGGCACTTCGGGATCCATGACCGTGTTGAGCGTCTCGTAGACCGCGTCGCGCGTGAGCGCGCTCACGTGCGACGCGTAGCGCGCACATAGATCCGCGTGCCCACTGCCGCGAGCCGCATTACCACGTCGCGCCAGGATGCGACCGCGCAACAATCTGCATTTCGGTAAGCATGTGCCCCAGGTGCTCGGTGTGTTTGCCCAGGCGTCCCCCGCGACGCATCGCGACGCCTGCGGGTATCGTGAGCGTGGCGCGCTGCATGACATCGGCAACCATCGTGCTCCAGCGCGCCTCGAGCGACGACAGATCGACCGCGTTTCCCTCATCGCGCATCGCCACGTCAACGCCATCG
>JANXUN010000638.1 GCA_025356185.1 Gemmatimonadaceae bacterium | reverse complement strand
CCGCAAAAAACGGTGTTGCTACCCGATCTCGCTGCCGGATGTTCGTTAGCGAGCACCATCGATGCAGCGCAATTACGCGCGTGGAAAGCTGAGCACCCGGGCGCGATTGTCGTTGCGTACGTCAACACGACCGCGGAAGTCAAAGCGGAAAGTGACTACTGCTGCACATCTGGAAACGCCGTCGAAATCGTAAACTCGATCCCTGCAGATCAAGAGATTCTGTTTCTCCCGGACATGTTTCTTGGCGCCCACGTGCGCCGCATGACCGGTCGGAAAAACATGCATGTGTGGATGGGTGAGTGTCACGTACACGCGGGGATTGATCCCGAACACATCAATCTCACGCGCGCGCAACATCCGGGCGCCGAGTTCCTGATTCATCCGGAGTGCGGCTGTGCGACACCAGTCGTCGAAGCCATCTCGGCGGGCGCGATCAGTCAGGCGGGTGTACACATCTTATCGACGGAAGGAATGATCAAACGGCCCTCGCAATCGACGAACGACACGTTCATCGTCGCGACTGAGATTGGTATCTTGCATCGTCTGCGCCGCGCGAATCCGACCAAACACTTCATCGCCGCAAACGATCGTGCGCAATGTGCGTACATGAAGGTCACCACGCTTCCCAAGGTGCGTGCTGCGCTATTGAATACGCAGCATCGCATCACGGTGCCCGAGGCTGTTGCCGCGCGCGCCCGACGTTCGATCGAACGGATGGTCGCGATTGGCGGTGGCACGACGCCAAGTCCCTTTGGCCCCGAGGACCCCGGTGAATGAGTGAATATCATCCGCCCTTACGACCAACGCCGCCGCGCGCGTGGGAAGTCGTCAAGCCGCGCACCGTAACACCGTTCGATGGTCGTGCCGCTCTTCCATCGGCAGACGCCCTGGTCTTTCCGTTGTCGCCGGCGCTGCTGCGTGAACACGTGCGAGCATCGCTCGACGAAGATCAAGCGTTTAACGACATCAGTACCATGGCAACGGTCGTGAGTACCCGGCAGGCGCGCGGGACGATCGTCGCACATCAAGACGGCGTGATTGCCGGCCTCGCGTTATGCGCCGAGGCATTTCGTCAACTTGACGCAGGCGTCACCATGCAACTGCACGTGGACGATGGCGAGCGCGTCGCCAAAGGTGTTCCGGTGATGCAGGTGAGTGGGCGTGCGCGCGCGCTGTTGTCAGCCGAACGCGTCGCACTCAACTACGTGCAACATTTGTCGGGGATTGCAACGTTGACGGCGTCGTTCGTGGATCTTGTAAAGGGAACGGGCGCACGCATCGTTGACACACGCAAGACGACGCCGGGGTGGCGTGCGCTCGAAAAGTACGCGGTGCGTGCCGGCGGTGGGGTCAATCATCGCATGGACTTGGGTAGCGGTGTGCTCATCAAAGACAACCATCTCGCCGCGCTGGGTGGTGACATCGGTGATGCCGTCGCGCGCGCGCGCGCTGTAGCGCCCAATACGCCGATTCAAGTCGAGTGCGATACGCTCGAACAAGTCGCGCAGGCGCTCGCCGCCCACGCTGATTGGATTCTGCTCGACAATATGTCTGTGACGATGCTTCGCGAGGCCGTGGTGCTGTGCAAAGGACACGCAGTCACCGAAGCCTCGGGCGGTGTGCGTTTAGAAGTGGTGCGCGCAATTGCCGAGACGGGGGTGGACCGCATTTCGATCGGCGCGCTCACGCATTCAGCGCCCGCGCTCGACTTGTCGCTCGATTTCGCCGACGTATAGCACACGATGCCCGCACGTTCGTCATTGGTCACCGAACACGCCGTACGGATTTTGCTCGAAGGCATGGTCGATTACGCGGGGCTGTTTCCACCCGCGTCGACACCAATGTCGGTCGCTGTGCGAAACTTCGCGCACTATCGGGCGAGTGGATCGGGATGGATGCTCGGTCGGTTTGTGTGTCCAGCAAACGCGCTCGAACAATTCTCGATGAGCGCCGAACCATTCCTGCCGCGTGATGCCGGTGCCATTCCGTGGCGACTGAGTGCGACAGCCAGCGCATCATCGCATGCAGACGTCGACCAGATAACGGCATTTAACGAGCGTCATCGCGTGTGCTTCGACGAAGCCGGCGCCCTCGTCGACAGCTATGAAGTCAAGGTGAGCAGCGAACAGCAAATCATCCATCTCGACGCACTCATTCCGCGCAATGTGTTGACGTATTTCGAACTGCCGCTCGCCACTGCGGCAGTGCTGATGCCCGCCATCGCAGCCACCGGCCGACGCGCGAAGATTCGGACCGGCGGCGTTACCGCCGACGCATTTCCGAACGCCGACGCGGTTGTCGGTTTTCTCCAGAGCGCAATCGAGCACGGGGTTGTCGCAAAAGCGACGGCCGGGTTGCACCATCCGTTGCGGGGGATGTATCGCCTCACGTACGACGAGCAACCGCCGCTTGGTTGCATGTTTGGCTTCCTCAACGTGTTTCTCGCCGCGGCGATGATCGCGCAGCATGCACCAGCGCACGAGGTGCGACAGGCGCTCAATGCATCGAACGCTCACGCATTTGTCTTCAGTGATACGCACATCAACTGGAGGGATTCGCAGTCGCACGTCGAAATCGATCGCATGCACCTGACGCGGTTGCGCGAGCAGGTACTGGTCAGCTTTGGATCGTGCTCATTTACCGAACCGGTCGACGAGATACGTGCATTGGGTTGGATCTAGTCGTTAGCACGCGCACCTCTTCCCCACATCCATGCCCGACGCGACGACCGATCCGAAGCTGCGCAGCTGGGTAACATCGGCAAACGCGCCGCTCGCCGATTTCCCAATTCAAAATTTGCCGTTTGGCGTCTTTCGTCGAGCACAATCTCGCGAAGCGCCGCGCGTCGGCATCGCGATTGGTGAGCAGATACTCGATGTCGCCGCGTGTCTCGCCGCAGGGCTGTTTGACGACGCCGATGACGATGCGCGACTCGCGGCTCGCATGTGCGCGTCACCGACTGTCAACGCGCTCATGGAGCGCGGTGTCGTTGCGCGTCGCGCGCTCCGTAATGCTGTTTCGTTGCTACTGTCCCAGCATGCCGACGTGAATCATCGTCAGATCGCCGAGCATGCGCTGATCCCGCAACACGCCGCGGAAATGTTTTTGCCAGCGGAAATCGGTGACTACACAGACTTTTATGCGTCGGTGCATCACGCGCACAACGTCGGCTCCATGATGCGTCCCGACAATCCACTGCTCCCCAACTACAAGTGGTTGCCCATCGCATATCACGGGCGTTCGTCAACGATCGTCGTGAGTGGCACGCCGGTTACGCGCCCTTCGGGGCAGCGCAAAGGGCCGAACGACGCCGAGCCCTCGTTTGGCCCCGCACGATCGCTGGACTACGAGTTGGAGCTCGCCGCACTGGTGGGCACGTCCAACGCCATGGGCACGGCAGTCCCACTCGCCGATGCCGACGAACACCTGTTTGGACTGTGTCTGCTGAATGATTGGTCGGCGCGCGACATTCAAGCGTGGGAGTACCAGCCACTCGGTCCTTTTCTCGCAAAGAATTTCGCAAGCTCGGTCAGTCCGTGGGTGGTGACGCGCGAAGCACTCGAACCATTTCGCGCGCCGCTCGCTGCGCGCGCTGCCGGTGATCCTGCGCCGCTGCCATATCTTGCCGACGCAACCGATGCAAAACGCGGCGGCGTAGATATTACGCTCACAGTGTCACTGCGCACGCAACGTATGCGCGCCGAAAACACGCCGGCCGAACAGCTCAGTGAAAGTCGCGCGCTTGATTTGTATTGGACGTTCGGTCAGATGCTCGCGCACCACACCAGCAACGGCTGCGCGATGCGCGTGGGTGATATGCTCGGAAGCGGAACGGTGTCTGGCCCGTCGCGCGCCGAGCGTGGGTGTCTGTTGGAACTCACGTGGCGTGGCGCCGAACCGCTAACCTTGTCGAATGGTGAGACCCGCGCGTTTCTCGAAGATGGCGACGAGGTAATCATGTCCGCATATGCGACACGCACTGGCGCCGTGCGCATTGGGTTTGGATCGTGCACAGGACGGGTTGTCGGATAGCGCCGCGCGTAGCTCACTTCTCGCGCATTGAGCATGTCCGAACTTTTCGTTGCGCGCTGACAAATGGCTGTATCACTCGCTTTTCACATCATCTTCGCGGTGATGGGAATCGGCATGCCGGCACTCATGGTCGTCGCCGAGTGGCGGTGGCAACGCGATAACGATCCGATCGTGTTGGAGCTGGCAAAACGATGGGCGAAGGGGACGGCGATCCTGTTTGCGGTCGGTGATTTCGGCGATGTGCGCCGCAGAGTCAGTTGGTGATGTTGGTGCTTGCCCTCGTTACACGCGTGCTTGCTCGGCCTTCGTCAAACTCCACGCCGGTAACGGCGGCACCGGCACATCCAACAGTGCGTCACTGGATGCATACCCCGACTCGGCGCGAACCGTCGCGGCGACAGAACGTCGCAACGTGTCAATCGATTCGCCAGCGTCGCCATCCAACTCCATGCGCAACGCGCGAAAGCGCCGGCCCGATTGCACACAGAACAGCGTGGTGAGCGCAATTTCGCGCTCACACGCGCCTGCGCCGCGTTCGCCGATGAGTCGCTGCGTGCGCGAGATGGTCGTCACGCGCGCGTAAATTTCGATCGCCATATCAGCGAGACGCTCCACAACCAACTGGCGGTGCACAATCTCCTTCTTGTGCTTCATAATCATGGTGTGGGTGGCGACCGCGAGCTCGGCGACGTGGCGCTCCAGGTACGACGCATGTGGCTGCAGCGACGCATCAAGCGCCACCTGCAACCGATCGCGTCGACCCAGCGCGGTCCGCACGCGGTCAACAGCGTACTCTGAGACTAACACCCAATTGTGAATCGGCTTGCGTAGCGCGTTGCTCAGCTCTGTCAGCTCTTCCGCTGGCCCTTGAATGCCGTTGAGTCCAACAAACAGTCGCAAGATTTCGTTCGCACCTTCGAAAATGCGATTGATGCGCGCGTCACGCAGATAGCGTTCGTATGGCCAAGGCTTCACAAATCCGCGACCGCCAGCCAACTGCACCAGCTCGTCGGTCGTGCGCCACACGAGTTCACTTGCAAAAACCTTCACACACGCGGCCTCGAGCGATGCATCGACGTCGTCCGCGTCGAGCGCGGCGGCCAACGCTCCAACCATTGCGTCAGCGGCGTACGTCTCCGCCGCCATCGTCGCCATCTTGCGCTGCGTGATTTCAAACGAGGCCAGAGGTCCGCCAAACTGCGTGCGCGCTTCGGCGTAACGGGTGTACTCGCCTAGCAAACGTTTACATGCCGACGTGCACCCTGATGCAAGCGACAGGCGTCCAGCGTTGAGCGCGTGAACGGCAACGCGAAATCCCTTGCCAACCTCACCGAGCACGTGATCGTCTGGCACGTACATGTCATCGAACACCAACTCGGCCTGTGTCGAGCCGCGACTGCCGAGCTTGCGCACAGTGCCATCAATGCGAAACCCCGGCATGTCCGGACGAATGATGAACGCCGTGGGGCGGAGCACCGCAACACCGTCACGCACCACCGTCGTTTGTGCAAACGTCGCGATCACGCCCGCGCGATGTCCGTTGCCAATCCAATGCTTGCGTCCGGTGAGCAACCAACCTGTGTTATCTGGTGCTCGGCGCGCGCGCGTTACGATGTGCGCGGCGTCGGAACCCGTTTCCGGCTCGGTGAGTGCGTAAGCGGCAAGCGTTTCTCCGCGCGCAAGGGAAGGGAGGTAGCGCGCTTTTTGCTCAGCGTTGCCGAACAGCACAATCGCTTTACCACCCAATCCGCAGTGCACGCCGATGAGCACCGCCAATGAGGGATCGATCGCGGCCACTGCACCGAATACGCGCGCATACGCCGTGGCCGACAATCCCAGGCCACCAAACTCGCGCGGAATGGTGAGCGCTAAAAGTCCCGCGTCGGCGAATGCGCGAACCACCGGCTCAGGGATCGATTCGGCTTCGTCAAACGCACGCGAATCGATAAGCCCACTCGCGACCATCGCGTTGAGTGCGAGAATCAACCGCTGCACCGTGGCCGCTTCCTCGGGCCGACGCGTATCGAGCGGCGCTGGGTATGGGAACGCAAGTTCGTCAGCAATCTCGCCTGCGAAAAAGCCGCGCAGCAACGAGGGTTTCGCGGTAGTGCTCACGGGAGACTCACGGAAAGAGTTCGATCGCGGTGCGCGTTGAGCGGTGCGGCGACGGCGCAGCGTGGACGCGTAACGCAAAGTAACTGCGCGACCTTAGGAAACGCACACAGCCCCGAACGACGTGTTCGGGGCTGTGTTGTGTTGCCAACCGCACTGCGAAACCGCCGCCGCGTATTACGGTGTCGTGGGTGCCGGCGTGATGGTCACGACAACATTCGTGGCCTTCCCTTCAGGTTGACTGTTGGCATTGAGCGCACGAAGCGTGATCGTCGTTGTGCCTGCCGTCGATGCGCTCAGAACGACAATCGTCGCGCTCGTGTTCACCGATCCCGTGGCCACGCTCGGCACGCTACTAATGATGCTGACCGTGCGTCCAAATATTTGATTGCCGTTGGCATCTCTCAGTGCGATCGCAAACGACTTATTGGCCACGTTCAACGCGACGGCGTAGTCGTTGGCAACAATGGTATCCACAGGGACCTGCTGAATACCGAGGTTCGACGAGCCAATCTTGGTCTCACTGACGGCAGAGATAGTGACGAAGCCGGGTGCGATGGTGCTCACCAGCCCCGACGCGTTCACGGTCGCCTTTGTCGGATCGCTCGAGCTCCACTCAATCACGCGATCGGCGACAATTGCACCCGTCGAATCTTCGACTGTCGCCGTATACTGCTGCGTCTGTCCCTGGATCACCGATGAGGACAGTGGCGACAGCCGCACCGCGGCCACCGGCACCTTTGTTACCGCGAAGCTCACGGAGTCCTTCGCGCCTTCCGCGTTCACCACAATGCGCGCCGTACCGAGCGACAACCCCGTCACGAGACCCGTGGCGTTTACCGTCGCAATGGTGGGCGTCGAACTTGTCCACGAAATCACACGACCCTGCGCTATCTGACCGCCGATGCTGTCCGCCAGCGAGACCAACAGCTGGCGCGGCGTGCCAATACGCAACGCACCGGTCCGCGGCGAAATCGTCGCCGACACAATGCGCGGGTCGACCGCTTCGACCGTAGAGGCAGAACATTGCACGTTCGGATATTCAACCGGCGATGCGGTGATCTTCGCAATGCCCGCCTTACGCGTCGTCACCACACCCGTCGACGACACGGTTGCCACGACCTCGTTATCGCTCACCCACGTCAGAGCACGACCCACACTCGTAACCACGTTGTTCGCGGTATCGCGCAATGTGACGGTCGGCTGCACCTGTTGCGTCACTGTCACCTTTTGATTCGTCGGCGCCAGAGTGCAGGAACCAATCGGAATATTTGTGATGGTGACAGACGCATTGCCAAACACGCCATCGGCATCGGCAGCAATCACGATGCTGCCTGGTGCCAGTGCAATCACGTTGCCGGTTTGATCAACTGAGGCAATCGACGAATTACTCGACGACCAGCGAAATGTACGACCAGTAATTTGCGATCCCGACGCATTCTTTGCGACGGCCGTAAATACACGTTGATTGGTGAGCCGCAGCGTCACAGTTGCCGGTGACACAGTCACGACCGATGCGATCTCGGGCGTGACGGTGACTTGCACCGTGGCTTCTTTGCCGTTGGCAGTCGCCGAGACAGTCGTCTGGCCAACGCCAACCCCGATCACTTGACCACTCGTCGTCACCGTCGCGACAGCGGTGTTGGCTGAGGTGAAGTTGATCGTTTTGGATTTAATTGAATTACCGCTACAGTCGAACGCGGTGGCCGAGATGCTTGTGCCACCGTTGACCGGAATCGCAATCGTCAACGGCGCGACGCTCAGACTGCACGCAGTAACGTTGGGATTGAGGTTGCAACCAGCGATCGCGGCTGCAACGAGTGCCACAGTGGCAATGCGCTCTGTGCATCGCAAGAGAATACCAGTCACGGCGCGAGATGAAGTCGAAGCAATTGATCTGAAGACCCGCATGCAGGTCCGTCCTGTCGGCAATAAGTGAAGGGCGACACCCGCGACGAGCTTCGGGGTGCACATGGGAGACGCATAGTCATGGCGAGCCGTAACTGTTACACCGGGGGAATCTGAACGACTCACGCTTGTACCCACCACTCGCGCGCGAGATTCGACTGTCACATTCCCGGCACAACTGAACCTTCAGCAAGCTCAGCAATAAGATAACGCGACTTTCCCGCTCGCCAAGAGTGGTGGCGGGCAGCGTTGCTACCGTGACACCTTTAGCCGTCCGTGACCACTCCTATCACACTCCGCCATTCGCTTGGTCCCTCCGGCCGAAACCGTGAGCGCCCACCAGCGTGCCGTCGATGAAGCCCTCGAGCGACTCTGAGCGGGCTGCGGTCGCTTCGTCTTGGCGGACCACCGCCGTTTGGGTGCTGGGCGCCGCGCTCCTTCGCGCCCTACTCGCTGCCTTGGTGCCGCTCCTCCCCGACGAGAGCTACTACTGGCTCTGGACGCGCCATCTGGCCGCCGGATTCTTCGATCATCCCCCCGGCGTCGCCTTGCTGATAACGCTTGGAACGGCGCTCTTTGGTGACACCACATTGGGTGTCCGCGCCGGACCCGCGATTGCGGCCATCACGATGCACATCGCCGCGATTGCTGGTGCCTGGCACCTTGCCGGCCGGGGGGCGCTCGGCGCTGTCGCTGCCGAGCGCGTCGCCATGCTCGTTGCCCTCATCCCCATCGCGACGCTCGGGCTCGTGCTGGCGACCCCCGACGCAGCGCTCTTCGGGACCGTGATGATCGCGCTACTCGCCGTCGACCGCGCACTCTCGTCCCCTGTCGGCTCGTGGCCAAGCACGCGATGGTGGACGGTCGCCGGCGCTGCGCTGGGTGCGGCGTTCGTCGCCAAGTACACATCGGTTCTCTTGCCTGCTGGTCTCGTGGTCGCTTGTCTGGTGCATCCCGCGCTGCGAAAACGGTTCACGGAGATCGGACCGTGGTGGGCGTCGGTCGTGGCGTTGGCGCTCTTCGCACCAGTGGTGATGTGGAACCGCGTCAACGACTGGATCTCATTCCGCTTTCAGTTAGGTCATGGATTTAGCGCGAATGCGCGCGGCTCCGTATTTACGCGAGAGTTGGAACTTGTCGGGGCACAAGTCGGACTCGCATCACCGATTCTTTTTGGACTGATGGCGATCGCCGTCTGGGTTGCGTTGCGCGACGGATGGAGCACGCGGCACCACGCATTGCCGACGGATCCCTCGGCACGTCGCTTCGCGTTAGCGGTTACGTCGCTCGTGCCGCTGGGATTTTTTGCCGTGAGCGCGGCGCGGCGCCCGGTCGAAGCGAACTGGCCAGCACTGATGTATCCGAGTGCGATGTTGCTGCTGGCCACCGATCATTCCACCATCGCCCGCGGCCGTTGGTGGCGATACGGAACCCGCCTCGCGTTCGTGTTGCTCGTGCTGGTGACACTCCAGGCGTGGCGACCGTGGTTGCCATTGCCGCCGCGACGCGATCCGATTGCGCGCGCACATGGGTGGTCGACGTTGGCCGACGCGGTGCAGCAGGCGCGCGTTACTGCACCGCGCGCCGCCGGTCCACGCGCTGACTCGGCGTTTATGTGGCTCGCCGCCGATCGCTACCAGGATGCATCGGAGATCGCATTTCATCTAAACGATCATCCTACGGTCTTCTCTCTCAATCTTGGCGGACGACCGAATCAGTTTGACCTGTGGTCCACGGCGTTCGAACAAATTCGCTCCGGTGATGGGTTGGTTGCCGTGTTTGACGACAGTCCTTCGGGTGACTCACTCGGCGCGACGGTGGGCAGTTGGTTTCGCACGTCGCGAAAAGGGGATCGCGTCTCACTCAAACGCGGCGAGGGCGAAGTCGAAGTGCGCCGCGTGTGGATCTTTCAAGACGCGGAACGCATTCCGCATCGCGCGCGCGTGCTTCCCTCGCTGACGGCAACGCCAGCCGAGCGCTATCGTTCGCCATGATCTGGGCCATTGCTCTCGCCGGTGCTGCAGGTACCGTGACGCGTTATTTGATCTCGACGTGGATGCCGCGGGAAACTGGTGCGTTTCCGTACGCCACCTTCGCAATTAACGTGATCGGTTCGTTCTTGATTGCCGTCATTGCGCGCGTACTCAGTACGCCCGACAGCAATCCCGTTTTGCGCGCCGCATTGACGGTCGGTTTTTGCGGAGGCTTTACTACCTTCAGCACGTTCAGTGCAGAGTTGGTGGCGCTGCTGCAAGAAGGGCGCGCAATGCGTGCGATGTTGTATGTCGTATTGAGCATTGCAAGCGGCGCTGCCGCTGTGGTCGTAGGCATGCTCGTCGGCAGTCGCTTCGTTTCCGGCAATAGTTAGCGCAGCATTCACGCCGCAAATCGCGTTCACACTTTCAGGTTTCCCGCTGTGACTTCACCAGTTATTCCTGCCGACCTTGCCGCGTGGTGCAGCCGCAACGACGCGCGCGCGCAAGACGAGCTTTTTGCGTTTCTGCGCATTCCCAGCGTCAGTGCGAAGAGCGAGCATCAATCCGATTGCGCGGCCGCCGCCGCATTCGTTGCCGATGCGCTGACGACGATTGGCTTCGACGCTGAGATTGTCGCGACCGATGGCCATCCCATCGTTGTCGGCGAGTGGAGAAAAGCGGGCCCCGATGCGCCGACGTTGTTGATCTACGGACACTACGACGTTCAACCGGCAGAACCGCTGGAGTTGTGGACCAGTCCTGCGTTCGAGCCCACCATTCGTGACGGGCGGATCTACGCACGCGGCAGCGTCGACGACAAAGGGCAACTGTACCTGCACATCAAAGCACTCGAAGCGCATCTCGTGGTGCGTGGTACGCTGCCGGTAAACGTGATTGTGATTGCCGAGGGCGAAGAAGAAGTTGGAAGCGTCAACCTCGAACAATTTTTAGAACGCGAACAGCAACGTCTCAGATGCGACGCGGTGGTGATTTCTGATTCGTGCATGTTCGCGCCCGGCATTCCCAGCATTTTGTCATCGCTTCGCGGCATGGCGTACGTGCAAATCGACGTGCGCGGGGCGAAGGGTGATTTGCATTCAGGGATGTACGGCGGGGCCGTAGTGAATCCGGCGATGGCGCTCGCGCGAATTTTGGCAACGATGCACGACGCCAACGGACGCGTGGCGATTGACGGATTCTACGACAAAGTGTTGCCGTTTCCTGAGGCAGTGCGCGCAGGCATGCGCGCACTGCCGCACAGCGACGCTGAACTCATGCACGAAGTCGGTGTCGCCGCGCTTGGCGGTGAGCCCGGCTACACCACGCTCGAACGTTTGTGGACGCGACCCACGTGCGAAGTGAACGGCTTGCTCAGTGGCTACACCGGCGAAGGAGCGAAAACGGTGCTACCAGCCGTGAGCATGGCGAAGGTCAGCTTCCGCCTTGTACCGGATCAAGATCCGGATCAGATCGTCGAACTTGTCCGTAGGCATGTCGCGCGTGTGACGCCAGCCGGCGTTACTGCCTCAGTCACCGCAATGCACGGTGGTCGACCGTGGCGCGCCGACCTCAAAGGACCGATCATCGAGGCCGGCAAACGTGCACTGACCGCTGCGTTCGGACGCGAGCCCGTCATCACAGGTGAAGGCGGCTCGATTCCCGTTGTCGGCGACTTTGAACGCATACTCGGTGCGCCCGTGCTTCTCATGGGATTTGGACTTCCCGGAGAAAACGCGCACGCACCGAATGAGTGGATCAGCGTTGAGAACTACCGATTGGGCATTCGCGCTGCCGCGACGCTCATCGACGAGTTCGCGCGCGCCCGCTAAAAGCGACCGAGCACATCGTCGTCGTCATCGTCGAATGGAATCAAGTTCGGTGCGCTGACTGGAAACAGATTGTCCGGCGCCCGATGTGCACGAGCGTTCACCGCAACACGCGGTTTACGTGGTATTGATTTGCGCGATGCTGAGGGCGACGGCGATGCTGACGGCGATGCTGACGGCGAAGCTGACGATGGCTTCGCCACACGATGCCGGTCTCCAACGTCAAACTGTGAGGCCAATTGGTGCATCTCACCGGATTGCGCTGAGAGTTCTGCGGCAGCACTCGCACTTTCTTCGGCGTTGGCCGCCGTGCGCTGCGTCAGTGCACTGATTTGCGCCATCGACGACGTGACCGCCGCAAGTTCTTTCTCTTGTTCGCGGGCGCCTTCGGCGATGTTCGTCATCATCGTCGCCGCACTCTGCACTCCGGTACGGATCTCTTCGAGACGACGGCGCACGCTGTCGTTGAGCTTCACGCCGATTTCCGCTTTCGCGACAGATTCTTCGATCAACAGCGCCGTGTTGCGTGATGCTTCGGAGGCACGAATCGCGAGACTGCGCACTTCATCGGCGACCACCGCAAAGCCGCGACCAGCATCTCCTGCACGCGCCGCTTCGACGGCCGCATTCAGCGCCAGCAGGTTGGTTTGAAATGCGATCTCGTCGATCGTCTTCACGATCTTTGCCGTTGCATCTGCCGAACGCTTGATCTCGGCAACCGCGTCAGCGAGTCCTTGCATGCGCTCCACACCCTGCTCGGTGATCGTGTGTGCATGTTCCATCGTTGCGCGCGCTTCATTCGCATCCTTAGCGTTCGCTTTCGTCCGTTCATCGACGGTGCGAATACGATTTGTGACTTGGTCGATCGCGCCAGCCTGATCGGCAGCGCCGCTGGCCAGCTCTTGGCTGCCCGATCCAATCTCGGCTGACGCTGAGTTCACTTGGGCGATCGCGGTCGTAAGCGACGCAAACACCTCGGCGATGTTGTCGAGTGCCGTATTGAGCGACTCTTTGATGACCGCGTGTTCGCCATGGTACGTACCCCGCACGCGCGCCGTCAAATCCCGATTGGCGACACGCTGCAACACATCCTGTGCCTCTTGTACTGGTTGCACCACTGCGTCGAGCATCGCATTCGTTCCCGCAATGAGCTGTGCAAACGCGCCCTGAAACTGCGACGGATTTCCTCGCTTGCTCAACTCGCCATGCTTCGCGGCATCGATCAGCATGCGCGCTTCACCCATAATGTTTTCGAGCGTATCGGTCGCGCGATTCATGTTGCGTGACAACACGTCGTGCTCCGATCGCGGTGTCACTTTGGCCGACAAGTCTCCAGCCGCAAGACGATCGGCCGACTGCGCAATACCGCCGATGTATTCCACCAGACCACGAAACGCGTCGGCAAGCGCACCAATTTCGTCAGCACTGTGAATTTCAATGCGCTGCTCGACCCGACCTTGCGAAATCTCTGTCGCCGCGACCGACAACGTCTTCAACGCACCAATCACGCTGCTAATCGTGCCGACGGCGATGAGCCCCAACCCGACCAATGCCAACACCAAAATGAACGTCGTGACCCACTGCGACGTCGATTGCAACGCCGCCGCCGATGCAAACGCCGCGGTGATCGCGGTTTCGTTCGTTTCAGTCAAGAGCGCCAACTTTTTCTGCAGCGCGGCGTACTTGACTTTGTTCGCGGACATGCGCGACATCACATCGCTTGACGCACCGGCGATGAGCGCCATGCTGGTCGCGCGCTGTGCCGTGGAGTACTCGTGAAACTCAGCCGCAATCGCTCGAATGGCCGCTGAGTCAGTGACGATGTTGTGCGCGAGTGAATCGCTGAGCGTCGTAAACGTGCGCACAACGGAATCCGCCGCAGCGATTGCACCCGTATCGCTTGAGCCGACTGCGTCTCGCGTCGCGCGCTGATAGAACTCCAATCGGTTCTCTAAGCGACGGCTGCCTTCAAGCGCCGGCGAGTATCCGTTTTGAATTCGCAGCAGCTCTGTGTGCGCCTGGCGTCCCAGAACCACAGTGGTTCCTAACGTGACGACAAATCCAAGGGCGGCGACCACGGGCAGGGCAAGAATTTTCGTCCGCAACGTCAATGAGCCGAGCATACGGTTGATCTGAGGTGGGCGACCAAAACCTGAGAATTCGCGCCGAGCGTCATCGCCCAAGCGGAAGGTCTTGAGTTCAGGTATCGGGTGCTGCCGACTCCACCTTAAGCCGAGCGGTTGCGAATGCTAGCGCGCACCCCATCGTAGATCGGCTACTACGGGCAAATGATCACTGCCAAGGTCACGCTCCAGCCACGCGCCGACGGGGGCGGGTGCCGTACTATTGCCAAGCACGTGATCAATACGGATGTGGAGCCACGTACCTTCACGTTTGCTCCACCCGAACCCCGTACCAGTTGATTCGAATGCGTCAGTGAAATCGCTCCAGTGCTCCCGAAAGATGGTGCTTTCGACGGGAATATTGAAATCGCCCGCTACGAGCAGAGGTACGCGTTTGTCGCCTTTCGCCACCCATACAGCGGCGCGTTCCGATTCGCGGTCTCGAATTTGAGCATTGAGATCGATGCGGTTTTCGGCGTCGGCGAGTTGTTTGAGTTGCGGACCGCGGAGCGATGACGCACGATCCGGGAGCAGTCCGTCCTGACTCGTCAACGCTTCGAGCCCTTTTCGCGCTGTCTCCAAGTGCAAGTTCACAAAAATGAGAGGACCCTGCGGCGTGTTCAGCACATAGCGTGCTACGAGTCCCGTGCCACCGAAGCCAAACTGGGCGATTCGGGCAAAGTCTGCGTTCGGCATCGCCTCGGCCGATGCAATCTCCCAACGACTCGCCGTACACAAACTCGCGTGGCGTGAACCGTGCCAAGTCGGCATCGCTTGCAACGTGTCCCACAATTGGTCGCCGCACTCTTGAAACGCAATCAAATCGGGTTGAACACGTTCGAGGAGCGAACGGATGTTCAGCGCGACTACCCGACCGCCCTGTGTGTTGTACGTGAGCACGCGCACCGTGTTTGCTCTGCGCGACGTCGGCACCGCGCTCCCGATGGTGTGCCAGGAAACGCGCCCTCCCATGACTGGTCCCAGCGCAATCCAGATCCCGATTGCCAGTGGAAGCATAGCGATGCGCGCAAATATCAAAGTTGCCGGAACAAGAATTACGAGCGGAACAAGCACCACGAACCTCGGACCGTACGCAAGCAACATTGCCGGCAAGAATGACTCCGAGGTCGTGATCAACAGCAACCACGTCGCGACCATCGATACGGTCCACAGCCCCGCTAGCCGTGCGGACCAGCGTCGCGTGACACGATCGCTCGCAGTCGCACGCAGAGCGTCGGTCCATAGCGCCAAAAACCACGCGCCCGTCTGGGAGATGCGTTTGCGCACCGAGCCGCTATTGGCGAGCGAGGAACTACGCGCGCTGGACGATCGACGACGCTTGGGCGGTGGCTCGGACGCCGTAGCAGAAGTGCCGTTGTCATTCGGCAGAATTGCATGAGATCGCACAATCGACACCGTGCGTCCACATCGGCACTTGATCTGCTTGCCGATGTGGCGATCGTCGGTGTTGTACGAAATGCCGCAGGCGCAAACGACGGAAAAGCCATCGCGACCCGCATCGCGTCGTTGATTCATACGTGCGCTCGCACCATGAACACGATGTCGATGCTTACAGACCGTCCAACAGGGAATCGTTGTTGGACGTGCCCGCGATGCGCTTGATCAACCATTCCATACCCGCCTGCGGGGGCAACTGATGCAATCCGCGACGCAGCAAATGCACTTTGTCCAACTGATCGGGACGGTACAGCTTCTCTTCGCGCCGAGTGCCGCTGGTCGCGATATCGAAGGCAGGATAAATGCGGCGATCGGCTAAGCCACGATCCAGCTTGATCTCGGAATTGCCGGTGCCTTTGAACTCCTCAAAGATCACTTCGTCCATGCGCGAGCCGGTTTCCACCAATGCGGTCGCGATGATGGTGAGGGAACCACCACCGTGCGCCGGCGCGATCATGCGTGCCGAACCAAAAAATGCTTTGGGCTTCTGCATTGCCGAAGAATCCAAACCGCCGGACAATGTACGACCGGTTCCGCGTTCAACCGTGTTGTACGCACGTGCCAGCCGCGTGATCGAGTCCAATACGATGACCACATCTTGGCCCATCTCGACCAATCGACGCGCCCGCTCGAGTGTCATCTCGGCCACTTCGACGTGGCGCTTGGCTGGCATGTC